>CAXMZV010000125.1:0-9212 GCA_964199985.1 Candidatus Ilumatobacter isfjordensis
CGAAGGTCACCGTTGCGGTGTCAATCAGGACACCGTCACTCGCGGTGACGACGACGTCATATGGCCCTTGTGCGGCCGTCGTGGTGCCGTCGAAGGTGCCAACGCCGTTGGCACCCGGCGTGAACACGATGCCAGCTGGCTCGTTGCCATCAGTCGACAACGTGATGACGTCACCGTTGGGATCCGACGCAGTCACGGTGACCGTGGGGATCGCCAGGCCCTGCGACACCTGAATCGGTGAAGCAGGATCGACGCTGTCGATGGTCGGTGCAGCATTCGGAGCCGCCGCCAACTGGATGATCTCGATCGACTTCACGTTCGGGTTCTCGACGTCGTGGATGAACACGATGTCCAGGCCATCGGCGTCAGCGGTGACCACGTAGTCAGTGACGAAGCCCTGGCCGGTGCCGCCCGTGGCAAACGGATCGAGTCCGGTCTCGACGACCACGCCGTCGATCTCGATGTCGAAGACACGGGTTCCGGCCGATTGTGCGCCGCTGAAGATCTCAGCATGGCCGAGCCGTACTTCCACCACCGTGCCCTCGGCGACAGCGAATTTCCAGGCCATCTCCGCTGGGTTCGCCGGCGCCGGCTCGTCGTACCGCTCAGAGTTGAACACCAGGAGCGGTGTCGATGCGGGCACGGTCGGGTCGGTGATGTCGGTGACCGGGGTATTGCCGCCGTACACCTTGTTGCCACCTGCGATCAGCTCTGGGGTGCTGCTGGTGGCGCCGAGGTCGGCGCTCCAGTCCGGGCCGCCGTCGGTCGCAGCAACCTGAGGACCGCCGGCATTGATCCGACGAAGGATCGTGCCGGTGTCGGTCTGGGTGACCGCCAGCGAGAAGCTCGCCGTGGCCGCCGGGTTGAACGGGTCACTCACCTCGACGGTGAGTGCGTAGGTCCCGGAATCGTCGAGATCCGGTGTCCACGTGATCTCACCCGAACCGTCGATGAACATGCCCGACTGCACGTCACCGGACAGCGTGTAACTCAACGGGTCACCGTCGGCGTCGTTCGCCGTGACCTGAACGATCAGCAGGGCGTCTTCGGCGACCGTGGCGTCGGCGATCGGGTCGATCGTCGGCACAGCGTTGGTCACCCCCGTCACTTCGATGGTCACTGCGACCGTGTCGGTTGCGGCGCCGTCGGTGACTTCCACGTCGAAGGTGTATGTGCCAGCACCATCACCGGGCGTGCCCGAGATGGTGGCCGTGCCGTCGACGTTGTCGGTCAGTGTGATCCCGGAGGGCACGTTGCCGGTGAGCGACAGACTCAGGGTGTCGGCCACGTCAGCATCGGAGTAGGCGATGCCGATCACCGGGATCGCCGCTCCGTCGGCAACGGTCACCGAGGTCGGCGTCGCAGAGATGATCGGATCGTTGTTGACGTCGGTCACGAATTCGACGTCGAGGTAACTCCACAGCGAGCCGAACGGCGTGGCGTTGGTCGACGTGGAGATGACACCCACAGCCAGACCGTTGTCGTCACCACCATCGAGCCATGCTGCAGGGATGGCGATCGGTGCACCGAGGTCGACGATCGGGCCACCGTCGATCTGGACCCGCGGCTGCGCCGTGAGCGCAGCTGGATCGACGAGGAACGCCAGCTCGACGCCGGCCGTCGTGGCCAGTACATCGGCACCGATGTCGGCCTGGCCGTAGTTCGTCTGCGCGATGATGCCGCCGACTTCCTCGAGGACTTGGACGCCACCGGCACCGCCGTTGGCGTTGATCACGAACTTGAGATAGTTGTCCTGGTCGCCGGCACCGATCTGGAGGCCCATCGACTGGAAGTTGGCGGGCGTGTTCCCACCGAAGATCGGTGCGGCCACCTCGGTGGTGACCAGGAACGGCGCGGTCGTCGTATCGGCATTGATGCCGTACTGGAACGCATTCTCCTGTGTGTTGACCGCCTGGAAGGCGTCACCGGCCGTGATGACCTCGATGCCGAGTTCGCCACCGTTGCCACCGGCTGCGAGCGTGTCCGGATCGAACTGGTCCAGGTAGTCGGTCGTGCCGTTGGTCATCAGACCCGTGAGGCCCAGACCGAAGAGGAACGTGCCCGGGTCGTTGTTCTCGAACGGACGGAACACGGGGATGTTCGTGGTGAGACCGTTGTCCGGGTCGACGGCGAACTCGTCGACGACGTCATCGATGCCGTCGTTGTCGTCGTCGGCATCGTTGAGGTCCGAGATGCCGTCACCGTCGTTGTCGGTCGGCTTGTCGCCGCCCGAACAGGGGTCGGTGCCGTTGTCGATCTCGTCGGCGTTGCTGTACCCGTCGTTGTCCTCGTCGAGGTTGATGTCGTCCACTCCGGAGCAGGTACTGCTGTCGGACGGCTCGAACACGGTGATGGTGTCGGCGCCGTAGGTGGCGGACCAGACCGTGCCGGGGAACGGATCGCCGTCACCCTGCGCGATCACGTCGAGCGGCTGCGATCCGAATCCGCTGAACAGCGACGTCTTCACGTCGACGGAATCGCCGGCGGCGTTGAGGTCGTAGCTGTAGATGTTGCCGTTGAACGACGCCGTCAGGATGTTGCCCTGCAGCTTGCCACCGAAGTTGCTGGCGGTGTACTCGGTGATGCCGTTCGTGGAGGCACCGACGATGTCGAGGTACTTGTGAATCGTTCGACGAATACTCACACTGGGTCGGATCGTCGGGGAAATCGCTCGGGGACAGCCCCGGCGGCAGCAGGTCGAAGAAGTTGAAGTTAGCGACCTCGTTCCATCCGGTCGTCTCCTGGTACACGATGACTCGTGCCAACTCAGGGTTTGCCCGGATTGGAGCTGGGTGTCCGCCGTAGTAGCCCTGCCCGTCGACGAAGTGCAGCGTGTCGCCGTGGCTCTGGCTGGCGCCCTCGTTGAACTCGTTGGTGCAGTAGTCACCGGGGTTCACGGTGTACGGGCCCGAGCCGGTCGAGATGGGGCTGCCGGTGGAGTCGTACGTGAGCGGCACCCCACCCCAGTTGGTGTTCGGACCGTTGTCGGAGGTGTAGAGCCGGCCCTGCGACGTGAAGACCACGTCGTAGGCGTTGCGGTAGCCAGGCGAGTAGATCTGCACGGGTCCGCCGGGCTCGGGGATCGCCTGGTTGAGGCTGTTGTTGCCACCGAAGGGGTCACCCGAGTCGATCGGCGTGTTGTACAGCGGGTGGCCCACCGGGTACGGGAAGTCCGTGTCGGCGTTGGTGATGTTCGGCCGACTCGGATCGTCGAGCGTCCGCAGGTCATACGCCACCTCGGCGCCGTTGCGAGTGTCGGTGAAGGTTCCCAGCGCACCGATCGCGTCCAGATCGACCGACAGCATTGCCGCAGACAGGTAGTACTCGGGTGTTCCGGAGAAGTTGTTGCCCGGTGCGCCCTTGTTGGCGTGGCCACCCTGCATCACGAACAGCGTGTTCGTGGTGTCGTCGAGCGCCAGACCATTGGTGGCGTGGTTCTCCTCCGAGCGGGGCAGGCCACGCACGATGTCGACCTTGTCCCAGGAGGCAGCGTTCTTGGTGAGGCGGGAGACGACACCGGAGTTGGTGTCGAGGCCGGAGTCGTTGCCCACCGAGATGCGCGAGTCCGATGACGTCACGTAGATGACGGGCACCTGCGCGGTACCGGTCACCAGCAGACCAGTGACCTGTCGAGCCTGTGTGCCATTGGCAGCACCATCGTCGTTGTGATTCGGGGTGTTGGTCTTGATGTCGTTGATGGTCTCGGTGGCCACCACGGAGTAGTCGGTCGCCGCATTGCGCTGGACCGTGTAGGCCTTGATGGTTCCATCCTGTTGCGCCACGTACAGGCGTCCGTCCGGACCGAACTGCAGCGACGTCGGGTTGTTCGACGATTCACCACTGAGCCCAGTCTGGCTGAACGACACGGGGATGTTGTTGGACGCATCGCCCGCAAGGGTGACCACCTGTGGGCTGTTCGTCCCGCTGTGGGCGATGCTCAACGTACCCGTCTGAGCCCCATCGGCCGTGGGGCCGAAGGTGACGTCGAAGGAGTCCGAGGCACCGGCACCCAGGACCACCTCGCCCACGAAGTCCGTGGTGAAATCGCCGCCGCCAACGGTGACGCCGGTGACCGTGATATCGGGATCGCTGACCTCGAAACCGAGGTTCGAGAGCGTGACCGTCTGGCTCGCCGAGCCACCGGTCAGCGTGACGCCGAAGTCGATCGAGGCGGGGTTGGCGCTCAGCACGCCGGGCGACGACTCAGCGGCTGCCACCTCGATGGCGTTGACGAGAGGATTCTCGACGACATTCGTGAAGTTGATGTCGATAATGCCATCGGACGTGACGAGGTACTCGCGCATGCCGGCCAGCTGGTTGCCGTATTCGGCCACGAGATCGAGGTCGTTGTCGACGAGAACTCCGTCGATGGTGATGTCGAAGACGCGTGTACCGACGGTGCTCGTGCCGGCGAAAGCGTTGCCGAGGAACAGCCGGACGAAGACCTGCGTCCCTGCAGGAACGTCGACGTCATAGCTGAAGCCAGTGCTGCTCCACCGTTCGGTGTCGATGACGGCGCCGGGCACGTAGGCAGGCACCGATGCGTTGGGCTCCACGGCTGCACCGCCGCTGTTGCCGTTCGAGCCGCCATCGGCGAGGAACGGAGAGGGTGATGCGGTGTTGTCTTGTCCCCAGTCGGGGCCGGCGTCGAGTGACGGGACCAGCGGTCCGCCGGCGTTGATGCGGGCGTAGACGTTGGCGACGGTTCCGAGGACCTGCAGGTTGAAGGCCTCGGTGTCGCTGCCGTCCTTGTCGGTTGCGGTGACGACGATGGTGTAGGTGGTGTTGTCGCCTGCAACCGGTGCGAACGTGAACGTCCCCGTGCCGGTGTTGTTGTCGACGAAGGTGGTGAACGAGGACGCATCCGGGATGGAGGAGTATTCGAGGGTGACCACGTCACCGTCGGTCTCGGTCGTGGTGACCGGCACGGTGATCGATCCACCCACCGACATCGAAGCGTCGGCGATGGCTGCAATCAGCGGCGGAACATCGGTCGGAGGCGGTCCGGCAGATCGCACCTCGATCGCGTTGACCTTCGGGTTCTGGATGCCATGGCCGAACGTGATCGTCAGGAAGTCGTCCGCAACGATCGGCGTCGCGATCGTCTCGACGATGCCGGCGAAGCCGCCGACCTGTTCGAAGATGTCGTAGTCGATCAAGAAGTCGGTGCCTTCGACGTTGACCGTGAAGACACGGACGCCGGCAGCTGTGGCAAAGGTCTCTGCGAAGTACAGATCGAGCTCGTACCCCTGGCCTGCTCCGACCGGGAACTCGTAGACCATCGGCGTCGCTGCGCCGGAGTCGTACCGCTCGAGCTGGAACAGCGACTCAGGCGTGCCGGCCGGGACCGACGGATCGCTGAGGTCGATGGCGCCGGCCACGCCGAACGACGTGTTGGAAGATGCGGTCAGATATGGCGACGGCGTACCGAAGACGGAGGTTCCACCCACCTGGCCACCCGTGGCAGCCTGATCTTCGGTCCACGCGGGCCCACCGTTGGGGTCCGCGACCTCGGGACCACCGGCGTTGACCCGGTAGAGCACGGTTTGGACAACGTTCGGGTCGACCACGGTGACAATGAACGTCTCGACCACCGACGTGGTGGCTGTGGTCGCCGTGATGCCGACGGTGTACGACCCGGCTGGGACGCCGATGGTGTCCCAGGTGAGTGTTCCCGAACCGTCGCCGGTGCCACCGTCGGTGAACACGGCGCCGGCAATGACGATGTCTGGCGTCGACGTGATGCTGAGCACGATGGGTTCGGCAATCGGCGACGTCGACGTGATGGCCACGGAGACCGGGTCGCCAATGTCGACGGCGACGTCGGCGATCGGGTCGATCACCGGTGCGTTGACGTCGAGACCGATGCCGATCACCAGTTGGGTCGATGCACCGTCGGATCCGTCGCCGACGATGGCCGTGTAGTGGTAGAGCACCGCGGTGTCGGCGATGTCGACGGTGAAGTCGACGAACCCGCCGGAGATGGTGCCGGTGAAGTAGTCGACCGCAACTGCCGTGTCGGATTCGAAGTCGTCGACGTCGAAGGCCGGGTCGGTCACGAAATCGCCCGTCATCTGGAGCAGGGTGACGACGTCACCCTCGACGCCCGACACGCGGACCGTCTGCGATCCGGCCGCTGGCACGGATCCCACGACGGAACCGTTCGTGAAGACGGTCGGAGACGTTGCGACGCCCACCACTTCGATCGCCGCAGGAGCCAGGGCAGCGGTGGTGCTGTCGATGAGCGCAGCGCCGCCACCGGCGGAGCCATCGCCGAAGATCTGGCCGAACGCCGCGGTCTGCGCGACGCCATCGTCGAACGTGACGGTGACCAGTGAGCCGGTGAGCTCGAGGCCCGAAACCGAACCGGCTCCGCCGGAACCAACGACACCCTGGATGGACGTCGCGTCGATGTCGACAGCGAACGTGATCGTCTCGCCTCCGCCGAAGTCGGTGAAGTCGAGCGTCATGACGTCGTCGCCGTTGCCCGGAATGCCGGGGTCGTTCTCGTGTGGCACGGTGAACGGGTCATTGCAATTGTCGATCGGCGTCACGTAACCGGTGGCGACGCCACCCGACGCGATCACCAGGCACTTCGGTGTGGTGTCGCCCGCCACCCCGTTGGGGTCGAAGGTGGCATCGGGGATGATGGAGCCGCGCAAGTCGATCGCCACCGAGGCAATGGTCGCCTCTCCGGCAGCGCCGGTGTTGGTGATGGACATCGTGCCGTCCGTGAAGGTGCTGGCCCCGAGGCCTCCGTTGGGAGTGACCTGGACCAAGGCGCCGGACGGCGTGTCGACAGCGACGATCAGCTTCTGGCTGAGCGGGCCGGTGGCACCATCGTCGATCGTTGCGACGAAGTGGTGCAGGTCGGCCGCGCTGTCGATGGCCACAGCGAAGTCGATGGTGCCGTCCTGACCGATGGTTCCGGTGATGATTCCGGTGAGGTACGCCACGGAGACAACCGTGTCCGATTCGTATGGATCGAGATCGAACGGCGTCGGGCTCTGCAGTTGGCCGTTGGCATCGAGCAACGTCACCGACGAACCGACAGGACCGGCCACTCGGACGATCTGCGGGCCGACGCTGTCGACGAGAGCAACCTTGGAGTTGTTGGGGAAGACCGTCGGGGTTGCTGCGACACCGACCAACTCAATGCCGGTCGGGGCGGTGAGACCCTTCGTGGCGGCGATGACGGCCTGGCCGCCACCGAGGGATCCGTCACCGAAGATCTGATTGCTCAGCACCTGACCGTTCGAGAAGGTGATGGTGACCGTCGAACCGGTGAGCTCGAGGCCCGAGACGGCGCCGGCGCCGCCGGCGCCGGGCACGCCCTGGATCGAGGTCGGGTCGACGTCGACGCCGAACACGATGGCTTCACCCGACGTGAAGTCGGTGAAGTCGAGTGTCATGCCGTCGTTGCCGTTGGCCGGGATACCAGGGTCGTCTTCGTGGGGTAGCGAGAACGGGTTGTTGCAGTTGTCGGTGGGTACGACGTAGCCGGTACCGCCTTCGTTGCTGACTGCGAGGCACTGCGTGCCTTCGTCGCCTGCTTCGCCCTTGGGATCGAACGTGGCGTCGGGGATCAGCGAGCCGCGCAGGTCGAACTCGACCTTCGCGATGCCGGGTGCGCCGAAGCTGCCGGTGTTCTGCACCGTGATCGTGGAGTTGCCGAACGTGGTCGCACCGATCGCTCCGTTCGGAGTGACCTGGACGAGTGCAGTCGCCGCTGGTGCCGGGAGGTCACAGCCGGTGCCGAATTGGCTCGTCACCTGATCGACGTCGAGTGCGACGTCGTAGACATTGACTTCACAGAACGTGCCGATCCACGGGCGACTGCCGTCGGCGACGTTCGCGAGGGTGAGCGGGTATGCGGCGTTCCAGTTTGCAAATGTGCCACTCAGGGAATCGGTGGAGACAGCGACGCCGTCGATCCACATCGTCCGGGTACCCGTCGTGTCGACTGTGCTGACCACATGGGTGAGTTGGCCGGGAGTGGCCGATCCAGTCGGTGAGAACAGCTCGGGCGTGCCGCCGGTCGACGAAGTGGTCCGAGAGCGCATCGAGAACACGTCGTTCGGAAGGTTGCCGTACGCACCCTGGCCGACCATAAAGTTCCGAGAGAACGGGTCGGGAGCGTTGGACACCACACGGGCGGGGCCGGACTGTGTCCCCGGGCCGGGGACGATCCATGCTTCGACGGTGTACTCGCCCGACGCCTTGATCGGGTTGACGATCGCGTCGGAGCTTCCGTCGTCGTTGTCCGTGTCGACGAGGTTGTCCGGATCTGCGGTGGTGATCGTTGTCGATTCGTCGACTCGGAGACCTCGGCCCTCGAGCCAGGTCACCTTCGACGGGTCGGTGATGATCAAGTCGAGTGGCTCACCGGTACCGGAGTCACTGACGATGTTGCCCGAGCCGGTGGTGAAGTTGTACCTCGCGTAGGGCGTGGGCAGCGAGATTTCGCTGATCGACCAGACGAAGGACTGGAGGGCGTTGCTCGCACCGTCGCTCGCCGAGACTTCGACGAGATACGGCGATCCGGCTGCTGCACCGGCATCGATGACACCCGAGATGAGCCCGGTGTTGGGATCGATGGTGACCGAGCCGGGGAGCCCGTTTGTGCCGTAGGTCAGTGTGTCCCCGTCGGGGTCGCTGGCTGCGACCTGGATCTGGACGACGTCGCCCTCGTTGTTGCTCTGATCGGCGATCGCGTCGAGCGCCGGATCGAGGTTGACGACGTCGACGGTCCAGCTCAGTGGGTTCTGGACCTCGGCGCCGCGGTTGTCTGCGGCGGTGATCGTCACCGCGTACGGAGAGCCGACGGCGGCGGTCTGGGAGAGCGTTCCGGACACCACACCGGTGGCAGGATCGATGGTGAGGTCGGCGGGAAGGCCAATAGCTGAGTACGTCAACGGGTCGCCGTCGGGGTCGGTGGCTGGGAACGTGATGCTGACGGTGTCGCCTTCGTTCGAGGCCTGGTCACCAGGCACCGGCGTGTCGAACTCCGGGGTGGTGTTGGCCGCGATCGTCCAGACGAACGTCTCGGAGTCTGTGCCGCCCTGGCCATCGGACACGGTGACGGTTACAGCGAAGACCGTGCCGTTCGCGATCCCGAGGTCGACCGTGCCGGAGATGAGCCTCGAGGCGTCGCTGCTGAGGCCGGTGGGAAGGCCAGTCGCCGAGTACGTCAGCGAGTCGCCGTCGTCGTC
>CAXMZV010000126.1:0-9198 GCA_964199985.1 Candidatus Ilumatobacter isfjordensis
TGCCGAAGGAGCCGAAGCCACCAACTGGCGGCTGAGCCGTCTCGTAGTCTCTCGGCCATGACAATCCGAATTGGCGTGATCGGTGCCGGCGGAATGGGCCGCGAGCACATCAAGAATCTCGCAGCGATCGACGATGTCGAGGTCGTGGTGGTCGCTGACGTGGATGCCACCGCCGCACTCGACGCAGCGGGACTCTGCGATGCAGCAGCCTCGACCGACGGGGCCGACGTCGCAGCAGATTCGCGGCTCGACGGTGTCGTCATCGCGTCGCCTGACCACACGCACGCCGATCTGACGATTGCAGCGGTGGATCGAGGCAGATTCGTCCTGTGCGAGAAACCATTGGCCAGCAACGTGGCTGACGCGGAGCGCGTGGTCGCCGCTGAGGTGGCAGGCGGACGACCGTTGGTGCAGGTTGCCTTCATGCGTCAATATGACCCGGCACACCTGCAGGTCCGCTCGGCAATGACCGAGCTCGGATCGGTCCGGCATGTTCGAGCTGTGCATCGAAACACGAATCATCAGTGGGAGCGCCCACTCGAGCTGGTCTTCTCCCAGTCGTTGATTCACGACGTGCACACGGCCCGATGGTTGACGGGAACGGAGTTCTCCTCGATCACGACGCAGGTCGTGAGTGGACCGCGACCGGTTGAACACGTGGTGCTGCTTGGTGCAATGGCCGACGGGTCGACGGTCACGATCGAGTTCGTCGAAGCGACATACGGCTACGACGTCGAGGTCGAAGTCACATGCGAGCGGGGCACGGTCACCGCACCGCAACCGGCACAGCCCGTCGTGCGGTCCGAAGGTGCCGCTCATCAACACGTCGGCGATGACTGGTTCGGCCGCTTCAGCGAGGCATACCGACTCGAGGCGGAGGACTGGATTGCCGGCATTCGGGTTGCTGAGGTGCGCGGACCCACCTCGATCGACGGGTTGGTCGCACAGCGGGTTGTCGACGCGGCGATTCGTTCGGCCGCATCTGGCGAGCGCGAACAGGTCTGAAGAGTTTTCACACGAACGAAATGTCTCCGGCGCGGCAGAGAATTGTCGTGCGGTACTGTCGCTTGCCGTGGACGAACTTCTGGACGACGCCGGCCGCCCGCGACCAATCGCCAGGGAGTTGATGACGCTGCTCGATGGATTGGGGATCGACGAGCTGCGCGAACGCCAGGCCGCATCCGACCTCGAGATCCTCACAATGGGCATCACCTTCACGGTGTATTCCGACGGCGAGAACATCGATCGGGCGTGGCCGTTCGACATCGTGCCGCGCCTGATTGCCGGGTCGGAGTGGGAAGAGGTCGAACGCGGGTTGGCGCAGCGCCTCCGTGCGCTCAACATGTTCATCGATGACATCTACAACGATCGCAAGATCGTCGCCGACGGAGTCTTCCCCGATGGTCTGCTCGACGACTCGGTCAACTATCGCCCGGAATGCCAGGGCGTCTCGCCGAAGTTCGGTGTGTGGGCCCACATCTCGGGGTCTGATCTGGTGCGCGGCGGCGACGGTGATTTCTACGTCCTCGAAGACAACCTGCGAGTGCCGTCCGGAGTGAGCTATGTGCTCGAGAACCGGGGCGTCGCCAAGCGCACCTTCCCTGAGTTGTTCGAGAAGCAACGAGTGCGCCCGGTCGACGGGTACACCGACGAGTTGAACAAGCTGCTCATCTCGCTTGCCCCGGATGGTGTCGCCGACCCGATGATCGCCGTGCTCACCCCGGGCATCTACAACTCGGCGTACTTCGAGCACTCCTTCTTGGCCCAGCGGATCGGAGCCGAGTTGGTGGAAGGTGCCGATCTCAGTGTCGGCGACGACAGCTGCGTGTACATGCAGACGATTCAGGGCCTCGAACGCGTCGACGTCATCTACCGGCGGATCGACGATCTGTTCCTCGACCCCGAGGTCTTCAACGAGGACTCGATGCTCGGGGTACCTGGTCTGATGCGGGCGTGGAAGGCGGGCAACGTCGGCATCGCCAACGCGCCGGGTGCGGGCGTCGCTGACGACAAGTGCGTCTACGCGTGGGTCCCCGACATGATCCGCTACTACCTCGACGAGGATCCGCTGATCAAGAACGTGCCGACCTATCGCTGCATGTATGACGACGAACGCGAATACGTGCTGGCGAACTTGCACCAACTGGTCCTCAAGCCGGCGAATGAGAGCGGCGGCTACGGCATCGTCATCGGTGACAGAGCGAGTGCTGGCGAGCTCGAACAGGCAGCGGCAGCCATTCGAGACGACCCTCGCAATTGGGTGGCACAACCGATCCTCGAACTGTCAACTGCACCGACGTTGGTTGAAGAGGGCATTGAGCCGCGGCACCTCGATCTGCGCCCATTCGTCCTCACTGGTGAAGGTAGTTACGTGACGTCTGGTGGATTGACTCGTGTTGCACTCACGAAGGGTTCGCTCATCGTCAACTCGTCGCAGGGCGGGGGCAGCAAGGACACGTGGATTGTCGACGCTGTGGCGGCCGGTCCGCCACCCGACGACGGCACCATGTCGAGGACACAGACGCAGCAGCAGGGAGTGAACTGATGGCCCTGCTCTCCCGCGTTGCGGACCGCATCTACTGGGGCGCTCGATACATCGAACGTGCAGAGGATGTGTCGCGAGTGGTGCGAAGCTTCGGCGACATGTTGGCCGACATTCCCAACACGTCGGCGGCGCAGTGGTCGTCACTGGTCGCCGTCGTCGACGCAGATCCAGACGCGGGTCCGACCGACGGCTCGAACGAGACGGCCGTTGTCAAGTTCCTCATCGTCGACACTGAGCATCCGAACAGCATTCTGCGCACCGTGTTGGCGTCGCGCGAAAACTTGCGGACGTGTCGTGAAGTGCTACCGCGCGAAGCCTGGCAGACCGTCAATGACTTGGCCTTGTATGTGCGCCAGAACGCATCGATCTCGATCGATCGTCGATGGCGCGAGCCGTTTCTGACGCGGGTCATCAACGACAGTCGGCGCCTCGATGGTGTGGTCATTTCGTCCATGACACGCGACGAAGCATTCGAGTTGTGGCGGCTCGGCCGATACATCGAACGCGCTGACATGACCACGCGTGTGCTCGGTGTGCGCGCTGCGACGCTGCTCTCCCTGCCGAAAGGGGCACCCGACGAGTTCGCCGAGGTCCGGTGGATGAGCGTGCTTCGATCGTTGTCAGCGCTGCAGATGTATCAGCGTGCGTCCCACGGGCCGATCGACGGTCCGGACGTTGTCCGCTTCCTGTTGTTCGATCACCGCTTCCCGCGATCGGTTGCCGGTTGCTTTGCTGAGATGCGGTCCTCGGTGCTCCGGCTGCCAGGGAACGAGACGGTGCTGCATGCGCTCGAGTCGGCTGACCGGCAGCTGCGCGATTGTCGGCCTGCGGCTGATGACGGAGCGCAGCTCGACCGGGCGCTCGAAGGAGTGCAAGGAGCGCTGGGCGCGCTCCACGATGCCATCGCGGCCCGTTACCTGGAGTTCTGACTGACCCCTCGATTCTGCCTGACTGACCACCAATCGGTGGCGCAGTGTGGCAGCGCCGGGGCGCGCCGTACGCTCACCTTCGCCTCATGACCGCCGCCGCAGATCTCCTGTCAACGTTTGCCACGCTGTCGGATCTTGCACGCCGTCAGTTTGATGCGGACCGGATCCTCACGTTCGAGGGCGCCGGCCACATCGTGCACGACCTGCCGGCGCGTGCCGACGGCCGCTTGGTGTCGCTTGCGTCGCGACCCTGGCGGCTCGACCCAATTCCGTACGTGCTGGACGGCAACGAATTCGAGATGCTGCGAGCAGGCGTGGTTGCCCGTATGCAGATGCTCGAGGCGATCATCGGCGATCTCTATGGCGCTCGCGAGTTGGTCACCGAAGGTGTCATCGAGCCCGAGGCGCTCTGGAGTAGCCCGAGGTACCGGGTGTCGGCAATCGGCAACCGCACGCCGAAGCGCTGGCTGACCAGTTACGCGGTCGATGTGATGCGCGACGTCGACGGGGTGTGGCACGTCATCGCGGATCACACCGATGCGCCGTCGGGCGTCGGGTACGCCCTCCTCGACCGCGTGGTTGTCGCCCGTGCGCATCGCGATCTCGCGGCGCGCGTGCGTCTCACTGACGGCTTGCAGCCGCTCACCCCCTTCGTCGATCGCCTCCGCGACGGCCTCGCCGACCTCTCCGATGTGCCGAGCCCGCGCATCGTCGTGATGTCGGGTGGGGTCGATCACCCGTCGTTCGTTGAGCAGTCATTCCTCGCCACGCAACTGGGCCTCAACCTTGCCGAAGGTGCTGACCTCGTCGTGCGGCAGCGGAGGCTCTGGCTTCGCTCGCTCGCAGGTTCTAGCCGATCGATGTGCTCTTCCGACGGCTCGAAGACGATGGCATCGATCCAATGGAGGTCAACACCGAGGGCGGTGCCGGGGTCCCGGGATTGCTGCTCGCGACGTCATCGGGCGGTGTTCGTCTCGCCAACACACACGGGTGCGGCGTCATCGAGGACCTCGAACTGGCTGATCATTGGGAAGAGGCTGGAGCGTGGCTCAACGCTGCGCCGAGCACGGTGAGCGCACAGACGTTGCTCCGGCGTTTGCCTGCCGAACGGCGAGCCCGGGTGCAGTGGGAACTGCAACCGACGTACGACGGCGGCAGCACGTTGTACCGCCCCGTCGTGCTCCGCATGCACCTCGTTGCAACCAATCAGGGCATCGAAGTCTTGCCCGGGTCGAATGCACGGGTTCTGTCTCTCAGCGACGATCCGCTACTCCCCACCATCGCCCGCGCGAAGGACATGTGGGTGTTGGGTGCCGCCGATCGCGTGCGAATCGGCCGTCGTCGACCGCTCCCGCAGGTCGATCTCGTCGCATCAGTTCCGACTCGCGCCGCCGAGGCGCTGTTCTGGGCCGGTCGTGCGCTCGAACGAACCGAGCTCGTCGCCCGCACGTTGCGTGTGGTGCTCGATCGAACTGGCGGCACGGCCGACACCGACCTGGCGGAGCGCTGGGTCGGTCCAGCCATCGGCATGCTCGGCCACGTCGCGGGCCTCGAGGTCACGCAGGCATCAGCTGCAACGGTGCACGGAACTGACGCGTTCGTGCCGACCGCGTCGCTCGCGTCCGCCGCGACGGCACTCGCCTCACAGCTTGGCTCGTTGCTGGCGGAGGTGTCGTCGGTCCGCGAATTCTTCTCGGTCACTGCCGGTCGCGTCTTCGCCCGGCTCGCAGACCAGCGGCGCGACATCAGCGCACTCGTCACGGCGACGGTGCATAACGGAGCGGGCACCCAACCGGGCGTCGACGGCCTCGCGCCCACGATGGCCGCAGATCTCGAGGCAGGGCTCCTCGACAGTGGATTGCTCGACTCGGTACTCATCGACCTGGCGTCGCTGGCCGGACTCTGGAACGAGAGCATGCTCCGTGGACCCGCATGGCGCATCGGCGAGATCGGTCGACGCCTCGAACGGGCCTTCGGCGTGATCGACACCTGGCGCGGAGCTGTGCGCTGGAGTGAGATTTCTGAACTTGACGACGACGCACAACGGCTGATCGAGATCGTGTTGGCCACCAACGAGAGTCTCGTGGCCTACCGCCGCCGATACCGCTCCGATGTCGAGTTCGTCGCGGCGGTCGAGCTGGCGGTATCTGATCCGAGCAATCCACGGTCGGCAGCCTTCGCCATTGCGACAGTGAGAGACGAAGTCGGACGGCTCGGTTGGAGCGACGGGGAGAAGCTCAGCAGTGAGCTGTTCGACCAATTACAACAGAGCCGGATCCACACCCCCGCTGCAACGGCTCGGGCACTCGACGATCTCTACGACGGCTGCGATCGGCTCGCCCGCGACATCGTGAGCAGATATCTCGCCTCTCCGGTCGACCCGCAGGCGATGGGTCCCGCAACGTGAGCAGCGGAGGGCAGCGGTACCGGGTGGCGCACCGGACCAAGTACAGCTACTCCGCCGAGATGCTCGACGGGTACAGCGTGGCGACGTTGTTGGCCCGTGACACGCCGACTCAGCAGGTCGTCTCGACCGAGCTGACCACTGCGCCAGCGGTCGACGAGCGCGATGATCGGCGCGACGTGTTCGGAAACCACGTCGTGCAGATGGGCATCCACCATCCGCACAGGGAACTCATCGTCGATGTCGAGTCGGAGGTGATCGTCCAACCGCCTGTCGAGTCGCGCATCAACCCCTCGTGGGAGCAAGCTGCTGCCCAAACCCACGGCCTGCGTGGCAAGGTCTTGCTCGAGGTGTCGCCCTTCCTCGCTGCATCGCGCTTCATTCCGATTCGGTCCGACCCGCGCGACGGGCCCAGCCCGCTCGGGGCGGGCATCCTCGACAACTTCGCGCTCGAGTTTCAACCGGGCCGCCCGCTGCTCGACGTGATCGCGGGCGTGTGCAGCTCCATCTTCTTCGGGTATCTCTTCGACCCCACATCGACCACGGTGAGCACTCCACTCGATCAGGTCTTGGCGCAACGTTCCGGCGTCTGTCAGGACTTCGCTCATCTTGCGGTCGGGGTCTTCCGCACGCGCGGTCTTGCCGCGCGATACGTGAGCGGATACATCGAGACCGAGCCACCGCCCGGCGAACCGAAGACCATCGGCGCCGATGCATCGCACGCGTGGTGTTCGGTCTGGGTCCCAGAGCATGGCTGGGTCGACCTCGACCCGACGAACAACATCGTCGGGCCTGATCGCCACGTCACCGTCGGGTGGGGCCGCGACTATGCCGACGTGGCGCCGATTCGGGGCGTCGTCATCGGACCCGCATCGCAGCAGACCCTGAGCGTCTCTGTCGACGTCGCCCGCCTCGACTGACTCAGTCGGTTTCGACCTCCCTCGTTCAACACGGTTGCAGTCCGTTTCACCTCGGGTTGAAGACGGATCGGGGCCACTGTGACTTCCGGCCACGCAGCCAGACGAGTCCGTTCGATTCCGCGCATGGTCGGCATGATTGGGAGATGGCACTGACTGGGCGTGGCCCACGCGATCTCGACACGGCTGTGCCGGTTGGAGAAGAGCGTCTCGTCACGCGCCCGTTCGTCATCGTCACGCTCAGTGCGTTCGCCTTCTTCATGTACATCGGCACGCTGGTGCCGTTGGTGCCGCTGTTCATCGAGGGGCCACTCGAGGGCGGCGAGTTTGCGCTCGGCCTGAATGCGGCGGTCTTCGCCGTCGCAGCGATCTTTGCCCGGCCGGCGCTTGGTCGGCTGGCAGATCGCTATGGCCGTCGATCGATCATCATCGGCGGCGCGCTCACGGCAGCTGCCGGCGGCATGCTCATGAGCCAGACCGATTCGCTCGAGGTGCTCATGTTCCTGCGGGTGCTCACCGGTGTGGGGGAGGCTGCGGTGTTCGTGGGCGCAGCCACACTCATCGCCGACCTCTCGCCCCGTGAACGTCGTGCAGAGGGGGCGAGCTATTTCTCGGTGGCCGTCTTCAGTGGCCTTGGCATGGGTCCGGTCTTCAGCGAATGGCTGCTCGATGACGTCAACTTCGAGCGCACCTTCATTTCCGCCGGCCTCTTCGCGATCCTCGCGGCAGCGATTGCTGTCTTTGCTCCGGCCCGTGTCGAGTCGCCTGATGACAATGGAGCAATCGCCGTCGATTCGACGCGTCGCGGAGCCCCGCCGATGAAGGCGCTTGCCGACAGCGGGATCTTCAAATTCATCCACCCAGCGGCGATCTTGCCAGGGGCCGTGCTTGCGTTTGGTGTGGGCGGACTCACGACGTTCTTTCTGTTCATCCCCGACTACGCCCGGGACCATGGGTTCAACAGTTCGGGTGGCCTGTTTCTTGCGTACGCGCTCGTGTCACTCGTCATCCGCTTGTTCGGAGCGAAGCTGCCCGAACGCCTCGGGCCGCGTCGCTCGGTGTCGATCGCCCTCAGTGCGATGGCGGCTGGCCTGGCCGTGTTCGCACTCTTCCCCAGCGTTCCCGGCCTCTGGACGGGAGCGGTGTTGATCGGCCTTGGTGCTGCGTTCAACTACCCGTCGTTGATGGCTCTCACGGTCAACAACGCGAGCGATGACGACCGCGCCTCTGCAATCAGTTCGTTTACGATGTTCTTCGAGATCGGCTCAGCCGGCGCCGGACTCACGATCGGTGTGCTCGCCCAGCTCGTCGGGAAACAGTATGGGTTCTTTGGCGGGGTCGCTTCGTGCCTGCTGGGGCTCTGGCTGTTGCGTTCCAAGGTTGCTCCGGCCGAGGCGAAATCGGCAATCGCACCAGCGTAGAGCAGCGGAAATCAGACGTCATGCTCGGTGGCTGATTTCCGCTGGTGATGCCGTCGAGGCTCCGCCATGATGGAGCCATGCCACCACTCGACCACGACCACTGCTACAGCATTGTGCGCAGCGGCGACCGCCGGTTCGACGGCGTCTTCGTCACTGCGGTGAGAACCACTGGGATCTACTGCCGGCCGAGTTGCCCGGCGATCACTCCGAAGCAGACCAACGTCGAGTTCCACCACACGCCCGCCGCAGCGCAGCAGCGCGGATTCCGTGCGTGCAAGCGATGCCGTCCCGATGCCTCGCCGGGTTCACCGGAATGGAATCTGCGCCAAGACGTCGTTGGCCGCGCAATGCGGATGATCGCCGACGGCGCCATCGAACGTGACGGTGTTCCCGGGCTCGCACGGCAGCTCGGGTACAGCGAACGGCACCTCAACCGGGTGATGACCGATGAGCTGGGTGCGGGACCGCTCGCCATCGCCCGGGCCCACCGGGCACACACCGCGCGGCTGCTCATCGAGACCACATCGATGTCGTTCACCGACATCGCGTTCGCCGCTGGCTTCGGCAGCGTGCGCCAATTCAACGACACGGTGCGTGAAGTCTTCGCGTCTTCGCCGACGGATCTTCGAGCGAAGCGAGGACGTGCCTCGGGTGCGGGGCCGGCGGGGGAGGTGACTCTTCGGCTCCCTGCTCGGCAGCCGTTTGCAGGCGCTGAGCTCTTGGCGTTCCTGGGGGCTCATGCAATCCCCGGCTTGGAGTCGTGGGACGGCGAATGCTTCGCACAGGTGCTGACGCTTCCGCACGGTCATGGCACCGTCTCGTTGCGAGCACACGACGATCACATCGAGGCCAGAGCGCGACTCGCCGACTGGGCCGACTTGTCGAGCGCGGTGCAACGACTCCGACGTCTCCTCGACCTCGATGCCGATCCGGTTGCGATCGACGAAGCGCTCTGCGCTGATCCAACGCTTGCAGGATTGGT
>CAXMZV010000127.1:0-9176 GCA_964199985.1 Candidatus Ilumatobacter isfjordensis
TCAGTTGCTCGACGCAGTCCGGTCGAGGTGAGTGTCAGTGCGGCTGACCTGCCACGTACCGAGCCCGACATCGAGGCAGCGATCTATTTTTGTTGTCTCGAGGCGCTGCAGAACGCGGTCAAACATCGTGGCGCTGACGTGTGCGTGGCCATCACGCTCATCGATGACGGCGCGACAATGCGGGGCAGCGTCGTCGACGACGGACCAGGTTTCGATCAGGCGGCTGGTGTTGCCGGACGCGGGCTGCGGAACATGGCTGACCGAGTGGGCGCGGCGGGCGGTGAGCTGTCGATCACGTCGACGCCGGTGACCGGAACCGCCGTCCAATTCGACGTTCCGCATGAACCTGTTGATCAACATCCGACGAGAGTTGGCCAGACAGATCCAGCCGAGGTGGCCTCATGAGTGACCTGAGCGTGGTGCTTGCCGATGACAACGTCTTCATCCGCAATGGTGTGCGGGCGATGATTGAAGCGCTTCCCGGGTTCGCGTTGCTCGCCGAGTGCGGGGATGCGGACGAGTTGCGCGATGCCGTCGACCTCCATCAGCCCGACGTGGTCCTGACCGACATCCAGATGCCGCCCAGCATGTCGGACGAAGGCATCGTGGCAGCGCTCGACTTCCGCAAACGATTCCCGAAGATGGGTGTGCTGGTGCTGAGTCAGTACGTCGAACCGGAGTACGTGATGATGCTGTTCGACCACGGCTCCGAAGGGCTCGGCTACCTGTTGAAGGAGCGCGTTGCCGATCTCGACGAGTTTGAGCGAGCGATTCGCGCGGTCGCACGCGGCGAGTCGGCGGTCGATCCGAAGGTGGTCGAGGTGCTCGTCGCTGCTGGCTCGAAGCGGTCGTCTGACCTGTCGCGTCTCACGCCACGCGAATCCGAAGTGCTTGGGCTGATCGCCGAGGGGATGAACAACGCGGCGATTGCCGAACGGCTCGTGCTCGGTGACAAGGCCGTTGCGAAGCACATCAGCGGCATCTTCTCGAAGCTCGGCCTCACGGAGGAGGACGACGTGCATCGACGAGTCAAGGCCGTGCTGATCTGGCTTTCTGGCTGAGGGTCTGCTCAGCAGCAGCGGTGAGTCGGATCCCGAACCAGTCGTACAATCTTCCAGGCCATTCACTGATTGCGACCGGGGTCTCGGTGGTGACGCCGTCTCGGATGATCTTGAGCCGGTCGGACGTGAGGGTCACACGATCGGGGCCGCGATCGAGCAGGCGGGTGGCGAACGGTCGCTTGTGCCAGTTCTTCTCAGGATCGACCTGCATCGACGCCGACGTGTCGGCGAAATCGTCGAGGTCGTGGGCGACACGCTTGAAGCGATATTGCGCAACGGGCACGCCGGAGTCCTTGCCGTCGCCTTCGTCGAGCCGCGCCAGTGTCGTTCCTTCAGGGCTCGCAATCAGCTCGTACGCACCATCGCCGCCGTCTTGGCGTCCCGCAGTGTTGAGCTTCAACGGACGAGTGAAGCACTCGCCGAACCCGACATCGACGAGGTAGGCCTGATCGGCGTGGACCTCGAGCGCAAGATGCTCGATCACGCGGTTCGGACCGTCGAGGAGAACGGCAGCACCGAGCAGGATGACCTCAAAGCCGATCGCTTCCAGCAGCGCGGCGAAGGCGCCGTTGACTTCGAAGCACCATCCGCCATGCCCATCTTCCAGGACCTTCTCGATGGCGGCGTCAGCGTCGAGTCCGACGCCGTCGCCCAGTGCGATGTCGATGTTCTCGAACGGCACGGCGGTCATGTGGAGCTGCTGCAACTCGGTCAGCGTCGCGAGATCGATGCTCGGCGTGCCACCGTAGCCAATCCATTCCAAGTAGGTCGCAACGTCGATCGGTGAGTTGAGTGTGATCGTCATCGATGATCAACCTACTGTCGGGCCGATGGACACTGACCTCGTACTCAACCCGTTCGGTGCCGAACTCAGCGACATTGTCGCCATTGCCCAGGCAGCGGACGCGGCCGACGTCGGAGCGGTCTGGATCACCGACCACTTCAGCGGTGAGATGGTCGGTGCGCCGTGGTCCCGCGACCCGTTCGTGTGCATGGGAGCGATTGGCGCAGTGACCGAACGGGTCGACATCGGAGTGCTGGTTGCAAACCTCACGAATCGGCATCCGGTGCAGCTCGCGAGTGCGATCAACTCGATCCAGTCGTTGGCGCCCGGGCGCGTGCGGTTGGGTGTCGGGTCCGGAGCGTCGCCGGGCTCCAGGTTTGCCTCCGAGCACGAAATGCTCGGCAAGGAACTGGGCGATGTTGCACAGCGGGTGCGGTTGCTGACCGAGTCGATCCAGGCACTCAACGACATCTGGGCGAAGGTGCCGTCCAACCCATCAGGGGAGATGGGGTTCAGCGAGCTGTCCGCCGTCGTTGACGGGGCCGCCATGCCGCGGCTCGTCGTGGGCGCATCTGCGTGGTCGACCATCGAGGTGGCAATCCAACTCGCCGATGGCGTCAACATTCGGCGGACCAGTCGTTTGCACGAACAGCTCGAGCGGCTGCAGGCGGTGGAACTTCCAGCTGGCTTCGAGATCAGCGTGCTCGACATGCGTGAGCCGGGTACTGCGTTCGGCGCAATTCCCGACGACCTCGTCGATGCTGGCGTCGATCGGTACATCGTCACCGCGTCGCCCGCTGGGGATCTCGACGCCGTGACGGCACTCCCGCGCTGCTGAGTGAACCATCATTCGACCGGCTCTACGCTGGGCCGATGTTCGACAAGCTGTTCGACCTGCCCGCACACCCGCTGCTGATCCATGCGCCGATCGTGTTGCTCCCGATCGCTGCCATCGTGACGATCGTGTTGTTCGTGAAGCCGACGTGGCGGGCGGCGGCAGGTTGGTGGCCACTCGCGCTCCTCGGCGTCGTCGTGGTGCTCATGTTCGGTGCCAAGGAATCTGGGGAGGCGCTCATCGGCGCCTACGACCGGGCGAACGGGGAGGGCGCAGTCGACATTGACCAGCACGAGAGCCTCGCCGAGACGACCTTTGTGATGACGTTGGTCTGGCTGGTCGTACTGGCGGCCCTCACAGTGATCGAACGAGTGGAGCGCCTCCGCACCGCTGCGCTCGCTGTTGTGGCGACGAATGCCACTGTCCGGCAGGTTCTCGGTGGTCTCGCCGCACTGATCGGCGTGCTCGCCACGGTGTGGATGATTCGGACGGGTCACGAGGGCGCCAAATCGGTCTGGGGCCCCCGAGTCGACATCCTCTTCCCCGAAGGCTGACCCGGCCCGCACGGAGTTCAGCAATCTGCTTCGTGTGAGCACAAGCGCCGTTGGACGGACCATGTCCTCACACGAAAGCGTGGGCGCGAGCCGTCTAGGTGACGATGACGGGAGTGCCGAGGGTGGCGAACTCCCACATGAACGCGGCGTCAAAGTTGTGCTGACGCTGGCAGCCGCCCGACAGGCGAGTACCGAGTTCATCGCTGCCCTGATATGGCGAGTTGTCGTCGACGTGCAGCGGGATGGCGTGGAAGCCAATGGCGCCGCGCTCGGTCTTGAGCCACCGAATCATCTGCGGCAGCCAGGCCTTGCCGTTCCAGGCGGTCGACATGTCCGAGCGGCTGTACACCTCGTGAGTGCCGGCGACCTCGTTGCTGTACGTCGAACCCGACACCAGCCACGAGCGGATGACGACACCGTCGTCGCGGACCGCCCAAACGCGCTGGCCAGCACGGTCGTAGACCACGCGTCGACCTGATCCCGAGTTCTCGGGCAGCGGGGGAGCGTCGTCTCCGGCGGTTGCAACAGGTGAGAGCTCAACGCCCCAGAGGTCTTTGGCGCCCGGTGCCGGTGGGGGAGTGCGGGTGACGAGCGATTCCTCGTCGGGCCAGATCGCAAGTGCAACGGCAGTCTCACGTCCGACGACGCCGTCGACAAACAGATCCTGCGCCGTCTGATAGTCCATTGCGGCGCGCAGCGTGCCGTCAGCGAAGTTGCCGTCGATCTCGCCGGCGAAGTGGCCCTCGACGCGGAGCGCATCCTGTAGACACTCAACGCCTTCGCCGGAGGCGCCAAGACGAAGTGACAGTGCGCCGATCGTGCAGCCTCCGTCGGCTCGCTCGGGCTCGCCGTTGACGTCGACACTCTCCTCACCGAGACCGGTCAATTCGAACTCGACGTCGAACGCCGCGATGGTGGTGGGTGCGGGGGCCGACTCGACAGCGCTGGCGGCGAGGGCGGTGCTGGACGGTCCGCTGCCGGCGACAAGTGCAGCGACGGTGGCAGCGCCAAGGATGCCGATGCTGGCCACACCAAGGGCGAATTCACGCCGACGCTGGGCCACGGGCTTGGACTTCCACGCGGGCTCGTCGGGCCGCACGGGCATGTCGAATCCAGTTTCCTCCACGAGAAAGCATGCTAGCGAACGGGGCAGTGCTGGCCGGGCGAATTCACCGGATGTTTCGTACATTTCCTGCGGTGAGTCCGGTGCCTGAATCGTGGATTCCTGCCGGCTCATGGCTGTGGAAAGATTCTGCGATGTGGACCGGTTTCACGATGCAGGACAAAATCCGGCCCGAACGGTGGAATGCATCGTGTTTAGACGATCTAACATGCCGCCCATGAAGCTTCGTCGGGGACAGCAGCAGATGACCGCGGACCCCAAGGACGGCCTCGGGTTGCCTCGTCTCACCACTCCGTACGTGCGACAACGGTGAGCTGCGCCCGGCAACCTGGGACGAAGCCCTCGATCGAGCCGCCGTTGGGTTCGGCCGAGCGCGCGACGCCATTGCGCATGGCAACCTCAACGCCTTCGGCCTGTTCTCGTGTTCGAAGGCAACCAACGAAGTCAACTACCTCGCTCAGAAGTGGGCGCGAGTGGTGATGGGGTCGAACAACATCGACTCCTGCAACCGAACTTGACACGCTCCGTCGGTCGTCGGTCTGGCGACAGTGTTCGGGGCCGGAGGCGGCACCGTCTCCTACAAGGAGATAGAAGAGGTCGACGTCGTGCTGCTCTGGGGCAGCAATGCCCGTGAGGCGCACCCCATTTTCTTCCATCATCTGATGCAGGGGCTCCGCAACGGCGCATCGATGTACGCGGTCGATCCACGGCGCACATCATCCTCGAAGTTCGCTGACGCCTGGCTCGGCCTCGACGTCGGCACCGACATCGCCATGGCCAACGCCGTCGCGCGTGAGATCATCCACGCGGGCCTCGTGGATCAAGCGTTCATCGACCACTCGACTGACGGCTTCGAGGCCTATCGCGAATCGGTCGAGCCGTACACGCTCGACGTCGCCGCGGAGATCACCGGTGTGCCCGCTGAGGCCATCAAGGAGATGGCGCACGCCTACGCCACGGCCGAGAAGGCGCAGATCCTGTGGACGCTCGGCATCACCGAACACCACAACGCGGTCGACAACGTGCTCTCGCTCTGCAACCTTGCGCTGCTGACCGGCCACGTCGGCACGTGGGGGAGCGGGCTCGTACCGCTGCGCGGCCAGAACAACGTGCAGGGCGGCGGCGACATGGGCTCGCTGCCCAACAAGTTTCCCGGGTTCCAAGACATCACGAACGACGAACACCGGGCGAAGTTCGAGGCGGTCTACGACGCTGAACTGAACCCCGAGGACGGCATCCACCTCACGTTGATGTTCGAAGCGATGGGCCGCGGCGACCTGACAGCGGCGTTCGTCATCGGTGAGAACCCGGCTGATTCTGAGGCAGATGTCGACCATGCGCGCAAGCTGCTTGCAGGTCTCGACTGTCTCGTCGTGCAGGACATCTTCATGACCCGCACCGCCGAGTTGGCCGATGTCGTGTTTCCCGCGTCGGTCGCATGGGCAGAGTGCGAGGGGACGGTGACGTCCAGCGAACGTCGTGTACAGCGCACCCGACCGGCAGTCACGCCGCCCGGAGAAGCTCGCCATGACATCGACATCCTCGGCGCACTCGCCGAGCGGATGGGCGTCGATCTCAGCGAGCACGGATGCGCCCTCGAGCCCGAGGCACTGTGGGATGAGTTGCGGTCGCTGTCGCCGATGCATGCTGGGATGTCATACGAGCGCCTCGAAGACGAAGGAGGGTTGCAGTGGCCGTGCCCGAGCCTCGACCATCCGGGCAGTCCATTCCTCCACGGCTGGCTCTGGGAGGACGACCTCGGCGGCCGTGACCCTGCTCCGTTCTCGATCGTGGAACACGAGGGCCCGAACGAGGAACTCACCACCGAGTTCCCCCTTCGCCTGACCACCGGTCGTTCACTCGACTCGTTCAACACCGGCGTGCAGAGCAATGGCTTTGAATCGCCGATTCGCTACGGCGAAGAACTCGACATCAATCCGGGCGACGGTCGATCGCTGGGCATCGTCGATGGCGAACGCGTGGAGGTCAGTTCACCGCGTGGGACCGTCGAGATGTCCGTGCGCTTCCAGCCGGACATTCCCGAGGGTCTCACCTTCACCACGTATCACTTCCCGGCGCTCGTCGATATCAACAAGCTGACGAACGACGCGTGGGACAAACGGTCAGGAACGTCGGAGTTCAAGGCAGCCTCGATTCGCATCGACAAGATCCATACTGACTCGCAAGCCGAGCCGCAAGCCGAGCTGCAGGGATAGGGACAACACGCACATGGCGGATCTGCACCTCACGATCGACACCTCGACCGATGCCGAGCGAGCGGCCGTTGACGCTGCACTCGGCGCCGATGCACGGGTCGTCATCCACGAAACCGAACGCCTCGTGCGCGGCGGCATGGCTCGAAAGAATGACCGGCGACACCTGCTGCTGCCCGGGCTGCATGCGCTCCAGGCGGAGATCGGGTGGATCAGTCCGGGAGGCATGAACTACCTCTGCGACGTGCTCCAGGTGCCGCCGGCTGAGGCATACGGCGTCGCCACGTTCTACGAACTCTTCCGCACCGACGACCCGGGGCATGCCGAGTCGACCGTGCACGTCTGCATGGACACGTCGTGCCACATCGCCGATGCCGAGGGTCTTGCGCAGCGCCTCGAAACCGAAGGCCAGCGCGTGCACCGCGGTCCGTGCCTCGGGCAGTGCGAGCGTGCCCCAGCGCAGTTCGTGCAAGGCCGGGGAGTCCCTGATTCGGTGCACGCCGATGCGTCGAACATCGACGACCCCGGGTCGTTCCGGCTTCCTCAGCACGGCTCACCAGACCTCCGGATTCTCCATCGCATCGGTGCGGTCGATCCGACGTCGTTGCAGTCGTACCGCGACCAGGGTGGCTATCGGATGCTCGCTCACGCCATCGAGGTCGGACCGACGAACGTGATCGACGAGATCGGCGTGGCCGAACTGTCGGGGCGCGGTGGCGCTGCGTTCCCAACCGCAATCAAGTGGCGTGCCGTCGCAGCTGAGGAAGGCCGCCCCAAGCACGTCATCGCCAATGCCGACGAGTCCGAACCAGGCACCTTCAAGGACCGGATCCTGATGGAGAACGATCCGTTTGCGCTCATTGAGTCGTTGACGATCGCCGGACTGACGACCGCCGCCGAGAACGGATGGATCTACATCCGCGGTGAATATCCGCTTGCCACGGCACGGCTTGCCAACGCGATCGAGCAGGCCGCAACGGCGGGGCTCCTCGGCGACGACGTCATGGGCTCGGGCCAGCGCTTCACGATCGAGCTGCGCCGCGGCGCCGGGGCCTACATCTGCGGCGAGGAAACGGCATTGATGGAGTCGATCGAGGGCTTCCGTGGCGAGCCACGAAACAAGCCGCCGTTTCCGACGACCCATGGATTGTTCGGCGAGCCGACCGCAGTGAACAACCCTGAGACTCTGTTCAACGTGCTCGACATCCTCGAAGCCGGAGCCGAGCATTATGCATCACTCGGCAGTGATCGCTCCAACGGTCACCGGCTCTTCTGCTTGTCCGGCCACGTCGCAACGCCGGGCCTGTATGAGGCGCCGTTCGGGATCACACTCGGCGCGTTGATCGAACTCGCGGGCGGGCCGACAGGAACGACGCGGACCGTCCTCCTCGGCGGGGCCGCGGGCATGTTTGTGGGCGCTGATTCCATGGACCTCGAACTCTCTCTCGAGGCAACGCGTGCCGCGGGCGTCACCTTGGGGTCCGGGGTGGTCACGCTGTTCGACGATTCGGTCGATTTCCAGTCACTGCTGACTCGAATCACCGAGTTCTTCAAAGGCGAGTCGTGTGGGCAGTGTGTGCCCTGCCGCATCGGGACCACCCGTCAGCACGAGGTGATCGTCGAGATGGGCGAGCGAGGCAAGCTCAGCGCTCAGCGAGCCCAGCTCATCGACGACATGGCGCGGGCCATGGCTGACGCGTCGATCTGCGGCCTCGGCCACACCGCTGCCGGTGCCGTGCAGTCAGCTATCCGCCTCGGCCTGATCGGAGCCTCATCATGAACGGCACCATGCCCTCTGTGTCACCACATCCCCCGGTTTTCGCCGCTTGTGGTGACACCGATCGAGGAGAAGGAGAGCGATGACTGCGCTCGATCGGCCGACTGAGACGGTCACGCAGGTCACGGTCCGGATCGATGGTGCCGACGTCACGGTCGATGACGGCGCCACGATTCTCGACGCGTGCACCCAGCACGGCATCGACACTCCAACCATCTGTTACGCCGAGAACCTCACGCCGGTCAATGCCTGTCGTGTGTGCGTTGTCGAGCTGGAAGGCAGTCGCACGCTCGTGCCGTCGTGTTCTCGCCCGGCAGAAGACGGTATGGAAATCCAAACCGACTCCGACCGCGTTCGGCACAGCCGCAAGATGGTGCTCGAGTTTCTTGGCACGGCCAACGATCTCAGCGAGGCACCCGAGATCAACAAATGGTCAGCGCAATACGGCGTCGACACGAGTCGTTACGCCGAAGGCGCCGAGCGTTTCAACCAACCGGTCAAGATCCAGGACAACCTCTACATTCGCGACTACGACAAGTGTGTCCTCTGCTACAAGTGCGTCGACGCGTGCGGCGAGGAAGCGCAGTTCACGTTCGCCATCGCGATGTCTGGGCGTGGCTTCGACAATCAGATCTCGACCGAATTCGACGTCACGCTGCCCGACTCTGCGTGCGTCTACTGCGGCAACTGCATTGGCGTGTGTCCCACGAACGCCCTGCAGTTCAAGAGCGAGTTCGATCTGCGTGCCGCTGACAACTGGCGCGAGGACGATCAGTCGGTGACACGAACGGTCTGCTCGTACTGCGGCGTCGGATGCAACCTCGAACTG
>CAXMZV010000128.1:0-9170 GCA_964199985.1 Candidatus Ilumatobacter isfjordensis
TCGAGGGCGTCGAATCGATGCCAATGCAGATCTGCACCCCGTAGCACGTGACCCGGACCTGAAGCAACGGCTGGAGGCTGCGGGACAAGCCGCCCGAGTCGCACGCGAGGTCGTGGAGATCGAAGGACGGGTCCAGGGCAAGACGCAGACACTGGCACGTGATTTCGACCGGATTCTCGGTGTGCTCGAGGCATTCGGCTACGCCGACGTCACGGGCTGGGATCTCACGCCTGACGGAGAAATGTTGGCGCGAATCTTCCACGAGTCGGACCTGTTCGTCGCGGAAGTCATCAAGGCCGGTCTCCTCGACGGCCTCGGCGCCGCCGACCTCGCATCGCTCGTCTCCACACTTGTGTACGAGCACCGCAGTCCCGAACCGCCGCCGCGGCCGTGGTTCAGCAGCGACGAAATCCGCGGCCGGTGGGAGCGCATCGCAGCGATCAGCGAGGACCTGTCGGCGCACGAACGCGCCGCAAGCGTGAACGAGCACCGTGGCCCTGATCCGACCTTTGCCGCAATCGCGTACGCCTGGGTTGCGGGCGAAGGGTTCGCCGAGGTGGTCGACGCCGATGAGTTGACCGGTGGGGACTTCGTTCGAACCACACGCCAGCTGATCGACCTGCTTCGCCAGCTCGCGATCGTCGCCCCGTCGCGGGCGACTCGACGGGCAGCAAGTCAAGCGGCCGAGGCTGCGTTCCGTGGGGTCGTTTCCGACAGTGCTGCACCGACTGCGCCGCAGATCGAACCGGCGTGACCATCGAGAAGGGTCAACCGTGGGGCGCCACGGTCGACCCGCCGGCCAGCCTTCGGTACATCGGCGATGACGCGGCAATCGCCACCGCACTGGGGGACGGATCTGAAGATCCCGTCGCTGTGACCGGAGGCGACCTACACCGAACCGTTGGTGGCCGCGACCCTGTCGGCGTCGATCAGGTCCTCGAGCTCCCGATCGATCTGCTGCGCGTGACGCTCGACGGTGGCGAACCCGACCATGCCTGCGCCCACGTCCTGATTCAGTCGCCGCTCACCCGAGGCGGGTGGTGGCGCGGGCCGGTCGTCATGGTCATGAACGCCGAATTCATCGGCGACTGGCACGTGGTTGCTCGTGGCCACCCGAACGATGGTCGAGCAGAGAGTTGTGCCTGGGGCGCTGACTTTGGACTGCGACAGCGCTGGGAAGCTCGGCGGCGACTTCCAGGGAATCAGCACGTGCCACACCCGCAGATCGAGACTCGATCGTTTCGCGAACGGACGTGGGATTTCGATCGGGTGATGCAGGTCCGCATCGACGGCGCTCCTGCGGTGTGCGCGAAACGGGTCGAGATCGTCGTCGAACCGGACGCCGCGACGATTTACGCCTGACGGCGCCCGAGCGACCAGCGGGTGCGCGGCAACATTGCTTCCATTTCGGCTTCCATCTCTGCGTCCTCGGCCTCGTCGCGAGTCTTGCTCGCATGCGCGGCGTAACGGCGAGCACCGATGGCAGCTGTTGCGCCGTGCAAGACGACAGAGAACGTGACCGTGAGCGAGATGACACCCACGAGCTGATCGGCTTGTTCCGAGCGCTCCTCGAGCTGTTCCAGCAACAAGATGGCGAAGACGATCGATGCCAGCCCGCGCGGTCCGAACCACCCGATGAACAGCTTCGCCATGGGGTCGCAACCTGAGCGAAACAGCGCGATGAAGACCGGCACGATTCGAACCACCGTGAGGCTGGCAATGGCCGCGAGGAACACCGTGGGACCGAAGTCGCCCAGCGCGTCGCCGACGAAAAGATTGCCGAACACGAAGAACGTGACGGCCGCGAGCAGCTCAGCGGCGTCCTCGGTGAATTCGGCGAGATGTTCTGCGTCTTCCGGGCCTTCCATGTCGTCGTTCGTGCGGTCGCGAGCAAAGCCGCCGCTGCCAAACGCGAGCCCTGCAATGAAGGCAGCAATGAAACCGTTTCCGCTCCACGTCGTGGCGAGGGTGAACGCCATGATCGGCAAGCCGAACGTGGCGATCTGCTCGTAGCGGCCGTCGGACCAACCCGATTGGCGAGCCGTCCGCAGCACAGTGATCCCCAGAAGCCCAAGCACGAGACCAATCGCCATGCCGTAGCCGATTTGCTGGGTGACGAAACCGACCCACGATCCGGATGACCGCTCCATGTCGACGACGATGCTGGTGGCGACCGCGACGACAGGAACGACGAGGCCGTCGTTCAGGCCGGACTCGACGTTCAGCGCAAGCCGATCACGTGCTGGCACGTCGGGATTCGACACGACTGCACTCCCGAGTGCTGCATCAGTTGGTGCCAGGATTGCAGCAAGCAGGAGGGCTTGGGCGACGGGCCAGCCCGGGAAGATGACGAGGTTGAGGCCCGTGCCGAGCAGCACGGTGAGGGGGAGACCGACGCCGAGGAGTCGAGCGGGCAGCGAAAACGTCTGACGAAGTCGGGGGAGTGACAGGCGCGTCGCATCGCTGAACAGGATGACGGCGAGCGTCACTTCGGCGAGCAGTCCGATGGCGTCGAGTTCGGGAGCGACTTCGACGATGCCGGTGGCCGACAGTGCGGCACCGGCCGCGACGAACACCATGGGCATCGTGATCGGTGATGCATCAAGTCGCCGCGAGACCGTTGTGAATCCGAGCAGCACGATCGCGATGATCGCGATTTCGGCTGACTCCATGCCCGGACCGTACAACCTCGCCGTGAATCCCCGCCGGAAGCCGCGGGCCGTCGTAGAGTAACGACCCGTGGCCGTCTACGTCCCAGAGTCATTCACGCCGGGCGAGTCCGACATCCTCCGTCGTTACTTCACCAACCTCGATGGGCCGGTGTTCGCGCTCGTCAACTTGCCGGAGGTTGTGAAGGGCGCGTTGTTTGCCCGGTACAGCCGGAGCCCAAAGTCGTTGCGCCGGCTGTTCCTCGACGAGTTCGTCGGGGACCTCGACATCTCGGGCGACCTTTCCGTCGACGCCACCGTCGGGCTCGATCGAGCCGAGGAACTCTACGAACGCGTCTTCTTTGACTACGGCGACGACTCAGTCGCACAGCTCGGTGGGGTGCACCTCGCCTGTGAGCAGGCCTCGAACATTCTCACCAAGGTGCTCGAGTGGGGTCGCTTAATGAGCTACCTCGAACAGAGCACCCGTTACGTCGCGTACGACTCACGGCTCGGCGGCCGTTACCGGTACTACCGCGACCCTGCCGTATTGGCGGGCCCGCTCGGCACCCGCTATGTGGGCGATCTCGATCGGATCTTCGACGCGTACAGCCAGTGCGCTGAACTCGTCACCGAGCATGTTCGCAACTCGGTGGATCGTGGCGACAGCAGTGAGTTTGTCTATCGCAATGCGACCAAGGCCAAGGCGCTCGATGCTGTGCGTGGCATCTTGCCTGCGGCGGCAACATCGAATGTCGGGATCTATGGCACGGGTCAAGCATTCGAGGCGCTCCTGCTCCGGATGCGAGCGAGCGCACTGCCTGAGGCGCGTGAGTACGCCGACCTGATGCTGCACGAACTGCGCAAGGTGATCCCGAGTTTCCTTCGGCGTGTCGACCTGCCGGATCGCGGTGGCCGCTGGAGCGAGTATCTGGCGTCCACTCGCACCGACACGTCGGCGATTGTCGACGACCTCTTCGGCACCTCGCCGGTTGACGTTGCGTCCGAGGTCGAACTCGTCGACTTTGACGCTGATGCCGAAGACAAGATCCTCGCCGCCATCTGCTATTCGCACTCGTCGCTGCCCGAGCATCAACTGATCGAGAAGGTCCGCAACCTTGGCATCGATGAGAAGGTCTCGCTGATGCGGGCCTATGTCGGCGAACGCGACAACCGTCGCCACAAGCCTGGCCGCGCATTCGAGCGCAGCTTCTACCGATTCGACGTCCTCAGCGACTACGGAGCGTTCCGTGACATGCAGCGCCATCGCATGCTCACCATCGAATGGCAGCGGCTCACTCCCAACCACGGCTACACGCGTCCTGAATTGGTCGACGAAGCTGGCGTTGGCGAACAGTTCGACGAAGCGATGCATCGGTCTGCCGGACTGTACGACGCACTGAACCCCGACTTCGCCGAGCAGGCACCGTATGCCGTCTCCATGGCGTACCGCATGCGTTACAACATGCAATTCAACGCCCGCGAAGCCATTCACATGCTCGAATTACGTTCGTCGCCCCAAGGCCACCCGGCGTACCGTCGCGTTGCACTCGAAATGCATCGACTGATTGGCGAGAAGGCCGGGCATCACGCAATTGCGGCCACCATGAACCACATGACGACCGAGGCCCCGGAACTCGAGCGGCTTGAAGCAGAACGGCGCGCCGAGGCCCGCCGGGACGCTGCGGAGACATGAAACCCTCATTTGTGACCGGTGTCACAAGTTCGGTGGCCGACCTCCTGACATCGGCAAGCGTATGCTCCGGCCGCAACGGTGCTCGCATGAGCGAGGGCCATCCGAACGAGATCGAACGGCGACAACGGCAACATGGCTGAAGACGAGATCAACGAAGAAGAAGTCGAAGAAGTAGTCGACACAGCGGCTGAGGACGTCGACGCCGACGACTTGGACGACGACGATGACGGCGCCGTCCCCGCGGACGACGATGACGATGACGCAGCGGACGACGATGACGACGACGCCGAGAAAGACGCGCCGAAGACGAAGCGCAAGGCCGCCGAAGAAGACGATGATGACGACGACGACCTGGATGACGACGATGTCGAAGAGGACCTCGACAAGATTTTGAAGGATCGTCTTGTCGCAGCAGATGAAGAAGAAGAGGCGGACGAGCCGGAGCCCAAGGGCGAAGGCGATGAGCGCCTCCAGCCGAAGCAGCAGAACGAGCAGCTCTGCAGCTCATGCTTCCTCCTCGTCAAGTCGTCCGCACCGAACTGCCCAGTCGGCGACGACGACTGCCCGATCTTTTCCTGAACGCTGGTTTCGATGCCATCGTCAGCGCCGACGCCCGCTGAGCGGGCGATCGCTGCAGCGTTTTACGCCCCGATCGGCCTGGGCGCGCAACTGGTCGACGACCTCCCCGCAGTGCTCAACAAGGCGCGCCAGCAGATCGTCTTTGCACGGTTCATTGGGAAGCTGGCCGTTGATCAGGGTGTGAACGAATTTCGCCAACGAATCGCGCCATCCGCCATTGGCTCAGAGATGGACGTGGCGCAGGTGTCCGAGCCCGACGATGCTCCTGACGAGTCTGCACCCGAGCAATCCGCAGAGATGGCCTTGGATCCTGAGGAGTTGGCACTGCCCGACTACGACCAGTTGCCGGCCTCACACATCGTGAGCAAGCTCGCCGGATTGACGCCGAGCGAGCTTGACGCCATCGACGCCTACGAGATGGCGAACCGGCACCGACGAACCGTGTTGGGCAAGATTGCCCAATTGAAGGTGAGCTGACGTGCTCGATCCAACTGTCCGTCTTGCACAGGCCGACGATGCCGATGACATCGATCAACTTGGTCTGCTCGAACGCGAGGCTCGCGCCGCCCTCATCGGCCAGCGCGGCGGCGAGCGCTGGCTGATCGAGCATCCAGACGTCGGCGCCGCCTGGACCGAACGCTGCACGACCGCCGACGTATGGGTCGCACACATCGAGCGGGTCGTTGTCGGCTACCTCGTTGCAGTGCTTGGGTCAGACCGCATTGTGCGGGTCGATCAGGTGTGGGTCACCCCTGAGGCCCGCGAGCTCGGCTTTGGCGACGGGATGCTCGCAGCGGCCATCGCGGCAGCAGCCGAGCGCGGCGCTGAGGCAGTCGAGGGGCAAGCGCTGCCCGGCGATCGACACACCAAAAACCTCTACGAGCGAGCCGGCATCGTGGCGCGCCTGATTACCACGTACAAGCGGTTCTGAATCAGCGGCCCTGCCAGTTCGGCGGACGCTTCTCGATGAATGCGGTCAGGCCTTCCTTGAGATCCTCTGACGACATCACCTTGCGCAGTGCATCGTTCGTCATCTTCTTCAGGGTGTCATCGTCTTCGTAGGCGGCTGCCAGCACGACCTGTCGACTCTCCCAGACCGCCATCGGAGCCGACTGGCTGATCTGTTCGGCGAGCTTCGTCGCCGCTGCCAGCGCCTCACCGGGCGCTGCGAGCCGTGACACGAGCCCCAGACTGAACGCTCGCTCCGCGGGGATGGGCTCACCGGTCAGAATGGCTTCCATGGCCGCGGCCTGGCCGATGGCGCGAGGGAGTCGAAAGAGACCGCCAGCACCTGCGACGAGGTTGCGCTTGACCTCGGCGAGCCCGAACGCTGATTGCGTGGTCGCAACGACGAGGTCCGCCGCGAGCACGATTTCGCACCCGCCGGCGGTGGCAAGACCATCGACGGCAACGATGACGGGCTTGCGGCGTTCGCGGTAGACGAAGCCGGCAAAGCCGCCTCGTTCGGTGTTGAGACGCGCTGCGTCTCCGGAGTTGATCGCCTTCAGGTCGGCGCCCGCACAGAAGACGGGTCGGGACTGACCCTCGGTGTTGGCCTGGATGATGCCGACCCACACAGCGTCGTCAGCTTCGAGATGGTCGATGGCGGCTTCGAGCCCCTCAGCGACGTCGCCGTTGACCGCGTTGCGGGCCTCCGGGCGATTCAGTGTGATGACCGCAATGCGGCCGTTGGCTTCGTAGGTGACGATGTCTGACATGGCCAACCACCGTATGCGGCCGGAGCCGCTGGAGGCCAGCCGGCAGACGTCAGCTCTCGGTGGCCTCGTCCGTGGCGTCGTCGGTGGTGTCGGATGACTCCGCGTCCGGTGCGACCTCAGCCGCCGGTGCGTCGGCCGAAGTCTCGGTGGCGGTCTCCTCGGATGACTGCGCCGCATCGGTCGCATCCGTCGGGGAGGCATCAGACTCGTCAGACGTGGTGGTGTCCGGCTCGGCCTGCGCTGTCGAGGCTGCTTCTTGCGCTGCAGCCTTGGCTGCGGCAGCCTCTTCGGCGGCGGCCGCTGCGGCCTGCTCGGCTTCCTGCTTGGCCTTCATCACCGTGGCGATGTCGCGCGTGCCCTTGGGCCGGTCCTTCGGAGGACGGGCGCCACGGTCGTTACGGCTGTTTCGCCCGTCGCGTCCGCCACCATCACCGCGTGCACCGCGGCTGTCGCCGCGTCCGCCACCATCACCGCGTCCCCGGCCATCACCGCGTCCACCACGGCTGTCGCCGTCGGTCTTGTCACCTGAACGCTTGTCGTCGCGGGCCTTCTTCTGATCCTTGCGGCTCGTCGGACGGAGCGGCTTGGGACGCTTGGCGTCCTTCGGCACGTCGACGCCGATCAGCGATGCGACCTGGGGGAGGAGCGGGCCGAGGCGCAGAACGGTCTTTTTCAAGTCGTCGGTGATCGTCGTCGGCGGGACGGTCGGCATGACGAGGGCGCGCACTGGCGAGAATGCCGCTGCTTCGAGCACGGCCGACCAGCGGTCGCCCGAATCCTCGGGAAGCAGCGATGCAGTCGCGGCCTCACCGAGTCGCTTGGCCAGTGCCGGTGGGAACATGACCCCCGCCTTTGGAGGCTGCGACGAGAGGCGGAGTGCGCGGATCACGCGGCCGACGGTCAGTGCGGCGTCGACGTCTTCGAGCCAGTGCGCCATCTCTTCGGTCTGCTTGGTGACCAACGATGCTTTCAGTTCTTCGGCGATCACTCGGGTCGACTCATCGCGAGCGACCATCGAGTCATCACTTGCCGCAACAACGCTGCGAAGATCGCGCAGGTCGAGGTGCTGCATCTGGCGCTGTGCAGCCTCAGCCCGGTCGAGCCAGTCGGCGACGCGCAGCTTGGGCAGCATTTCCTCGGCCATCTTGGTGATGCTCGCCTCGGGCATCTCGGGCTTGCCGTCGGCCTTGAGCTTGGCGTTCTCTTCCTTGACGCGGTTGCGCACGGCGGACATGCCCTGCAGTGCCAACTCGGCAATGGGGCGCTGTTCCTCAGGCACGGCAGCGAGCACTTCTTGACTTCGGGCCTTGCCGGGGCGGAGGCGCTTGGGCTTTGGCCGCTGCGGCACTTCGGGCGGAGCCTCAAAGTGTTGCTTCTTCGGACGATCGCTGCGCTCACGCTTGTCGCCGTCACGTCCACCATCGCGATCGCGGCCACCGTCACGTCCGCGTGGCGCATCACCATCGCGGCCTCGGCCGCCGTCGCGTCCACGTGGTCGGTCGCCGTCACGGCCTCGGCCACGGCCGTCGCGGTCGCCGCCGCTGCGCTCGCCGCGTCCGCGCTTGGCGCGGGTCTCGATCACTTCCTCAAACGGCTTGTCGTCAGGAATCAATTCGAGCATGTCGCTGCGGGCAGCCTTCTCGCGGCCCTTGACGACTGAAAGAATCTCCATGCCGTCGAGCATTTGCTCGGCTTCGACTTTGAGTTCGTCACCGACCTTTGCCCCGTCGGGCAAGATCGAGGCGTCGACCGTGCCTTTCGGCTTGAGGGCTCCGGCTTTACGCCATGTCCAAGAACCGTCCGAGAGCGCGCTCGTGAGTTCGATGTCAATCCTGCGGGGCATAGAGGACCAAGGTATCGGGTTGAAGTTGCCGATCCGCGTTCAGAACTTCGCTCGGATCACGACGTGTGCCTATCGTTCGCCGATGCCCATCTACGCCCTCGGCGACCTCGAACCCACGATCAGCAGCGAGGCGTGGGTTCATCCCGACGCTGTGGTCATCGGCGACGTCCGTATCGGCCCACAGTCGTCGATCTGGCCGTGCGCCGTTCTGCGCGGCGACGGCGGGCACATCGAGATCGGTGCGGGCACCTCGGTCCAAGACACGTCCGTGCTGCACACAACGCCGTTGTCACCGACGATCGTCGGTGACAACTGCGTGCTGGGGCACGGCATCCACCTCGAAGGGTGCACGCTCGAGGACGACGTTCTGATTGGCAATCACGCGCAAGTCCTCCACCGTGCCCTCATCAGATCGGGTTCGATCGTGGCGGCGAACTCAGTGGTGCTGCAAGACCTCGAAGTGCCGTCCGGCGCCATGGCGGTCGGCTCACCGGCCCAGATCAAGCCCGACCGTGCCAGAATCGACGACATCAAGATGGCTTCGGCGGCGTATCGGGAGCGCATCGAGATGTACCGAACGGGCCTGCGCCGGGTTGATTGACGGCCAGACTGCAACTGTGAGCAACAAGACCTTCCATCTGACGGTGCCCGCGAACGAGGAGGAGATTGCTGCGGATCGTCTGTGG
>CAXMZV010000129.1:0-9111 GCA_964199985.1 Candidatus Ilumatobacter isfjordensis
GAGCATCTTCGCGCTCTCGTCGGGCCGAGCGAGAACAACTTCCGCAAGCTGCAACTCGATCTGCTCGGGGCACGTGACGCGGCAATTGCCGCGGAAGCCGAGGTCGGCGTGCAGCGGGGCCGCAACCAGTTGCTCGAGACCGAACTGGCCCGTTCGCAGCGCGACTTCCTGTGGTTGCGCGAGCGGATCGTTTCCAGGGCCAAGACGCTGCGCAGTCGCGGCCCGGCGGTCGGTCGCGTCGTCGGGCGTCTGACCAGTCGATGATCGCCGTCGAGCCGGCGGTGCCGGCGACGAGCCCCCGATTCTCGATCGTGACGCCGGTGTACGACCCGCCGGCCGACGTGTTGCGCGAGATGATCGACTCGGTGCGGGCACAGTCCTTCACCGACTGGGAGTTCGTCCTCGTCGACGACTGCTCGCCGTCCAGCCACGTGCTGCCGATTCTGCGTGAGTACGCGGCTGCTGACGAGCGCATCACTGTGGTCGAACGCGGAACCAATGGCGGCATCGTTGCAGCGTCGAACGACGGTTTGGCCGCCGCCGGGGGAGAGTTCGTCGGGTTGCTCGATCACGACGACACGCTCGTCGTCGATGCACTCCGGCTCGTCGACATGTACGCCGAGAAGCACCCCGAGATGGACTACTGCTACAGCGACGAGGACCTGATCGACCTCAACGGGCAGTACGTCGGACCGTTCTACAAACCTGACTGGTCGCCCGAGCGACTGCGTGCGCAGAACTACTGCACGCACTTCTCGGTGTTCCGAACAGCGCTGCTCGAAGAGATCGGCGGATTCCGCCCGGGCTTCGACGGTTCGCAGGACTACGACATCATCTTTCGTGCCACTGAACGAGCCCGCGAAATCGTCCACATTCCGTTCGTGCTCTATCACTGGCGACAGATCGCCACGTCAGTGGCGAGCGGAGATCTGTCGGTCAAGCCGTATGCGTACGACGCAGGCCGGAAGGCAGTCGAGGAGCACTGCGCTCGCGTCGGGCTCGATGCTGACGTGACCCTCGGTGAATTCCCAGGCAACTATCGGGCGCGCCGCCGAACACCGGCTGACGCGAGGGTGTCGGTCGTGATCACCACAGCTGGCGAGTCGGCACTCGTGTGGGGAGTTGAACGGCTGCATGTCGTCGAGACGATTCAGTCAGTTCTTGCTCACTCGTCGCGAGTGCTCGAGTTCGTCGTCGTGGTCGAAGCCGCCACGTCGGCTCATGTCCGAGCATCGATCGGACGTGCCGTGGGCGACCACGAAGTGAGAGTGGTCGAGGCCCCCGCTGATGCCGGTCGCAATGCGCTCGTCGACCTCGGCGTCGTGACGGCGACCGGTGACTTCCTGCTCCTGCTCCATGACGACATCGAAGTGATCACCGATGGTTTCATCGACGAACTCCTGGGCTATGCGATCGACCCGAGTGTCGGTGCGGTCGGCTGTCTTGCGTACTTCGCTGATGGCCGGATCCGCCACGGGGGCTATGTCCACAACGGCAACCCGCACGAGATCATGCAGGGCTTTGCCGGTGACACGCTCGGCCACCGGGGGATGATGACAGTGGCGCGTGAATCGGCGTCGGTATCAGCGGCCTGCATGATGGTGCGACGAGACGTGTTCTTCGATGTCGGCGGGTTCAGTCCCTCGCTCCAGAACGACTTCGGCGATGTCGACTTCGGACTGAAACTCCGCTCACGCGACCTTGATCGCATCTGGACTCCGCACGCTGCGGTGTACAACTTTGGCGTGGTCGCAGACCCGGCTGCGCTCACCCCCGACCGCGAGTTGCTCGAACGACGTTGGGGGCACCAGCTGAGCGAGGACCCGTATTTCAACCCGAACCTGCGACGAGATCGACGCGATTGGGTCGAGAATGGACTGCGCTGATCCAGCATGACCGCGCTGCGAGTGGTGTTCGTTCTGTCGCCATATCAGAATGCCTTCTTCACCGAGATCGCGGACGCACTCGGCGGAGCACTGAGAGCGCACGGCGTCGACAGCGTCATCACGCGTGAAGCCGCCGATCATCCTGTCGCAGCGGGTGATGTGTTTGTGTTGCTGCCGCCGCACGAGTACGTCGCGCTCGAGGGCGACGGGTTCCTCGTCGACGAAGCGGTTGCCGCTCGGACCATCGGTATCTCCGCCGAACAGCCGTCCGAGGTCCACTTTCCGCACAATGTCGAGATTGCGCGCCAGCTTGGGGCGACGCTCGACTTCAGCCCGATGTCGGTTGCTGCCTACCGTGAGCGTGGCGTCGATGCCAAGCATCTCGCATTCGGCTACGTGCCTGAATGGGACCGAGTCGGTGGGCGCCTCGACGCTCAGGATGCACGCTCCACTGCGGTGCTCTACCTCGGCAACAACCGGGAACGCCGGCTCGGGATTCTGGCCGGCGCCGCTGACGTGCTCGTCGGGTATCAGACCCGACTCGTCGTGTCTGACATCAGCGAACCGAACCGACTCGACGACCCATGGTTCTTCGTCGGGGAACGCAAGCGTGATCTGCTGTCTGGCACCGAGATGCTCGTCAACATCCATCAGAGTGAGCAGCCGTACTTCGAGTGGCTCCGCTTCTCCGAAGCCGCGCACTGCGGGACAACCGTGCTCACCGAGGTGTCGACAGCGACTGACCCATTTGTCGACGGCGAACACTTTGCGTCGTTCAGTAGTGGCGAACTCGGAGTGCGTCTCGAGGAGTTGATGAACGACCCGGAACAGCGTCTCACCCTCGCTCGTTCGGCCTACGCACGGCTTGTCGAAGCGCCCCTCGCCGAGTCGATTCGCTCGCTCGTCGAGGTGGCGCGTCGGATCATCGAGGCCGTCCCGGCGCCGGCGGCGCTGCCGGCACGGACGCGTACCGAGCCGATCGGTCGCGACCGGACCGACGTCGAACCGGCCGATTCATGGCGACCGTCTCGTCGCCCGCTCGCCCGCATCCGAGCACAGCGTGCGGCTTCGTGGGAACTGGTTGCGCCGAGCGGCACGATATTGCACGCCGATCCCGAACGGTTCGTCGCCGAGGACGACTCGATGTCATTCGTGAACGTGATGGCAAGCGGCCGAGATGCTGCTGGCGCCCCGATGCTGGAAGGCCTCTGGCCATGGCAGCCGTGGCGGCTGCACCACGGCCAACACCTTGGGCGCGTGCTGCTCGTGCGGCCCGAGCTGCACCGAGCAGCGCGCCGATGGCTGCCGAACCCGGAATTCGATGCGGTACCGCAGCTGCGCATTCAGCTGTTCGCCGCGGTTCACGGCATCGCTGGCGACCACGTCGCAGCTCCCTGGGCGCAGTTGGCGGCGCCGATCGATCCCACCCATGCCGTGTCCGATGAACTCGCCGTGGCCTGTCGGGCAGTGCTTGCACGACGGTGACGTGCGCGCTCAGCGGTGACGATCAACGGGCGAAGTGGGCGCGCAGTGCCTCGATGGCGGCATCGTCGTTGCGAATCGTCGAGACCCGATCGGCGGCCGAATACGAGTAGCAACTGGCGAGTACGGGGAGCGCAATCAGCGGCGCCGACTCCGAGAGTCGGACGGCGAGATCCCAGTCCTCGAGCCCGTTGTACTCGGCGTTGAAGTGCAGTTGAGGGTGCCCGGCCCGCACGGCCAGGGCGCCGAGGTCGATGTAGTTATCCCGGCGGAGAAGGGCCTCGTCAAACGGTGAGACGAACAGCGTATTGATCGATGCATCCCCCTCGGGGTCGAGCGGGGCGCGCAACTGCGCCCCGTAGAGGGCTTCGCATGTCGGCATCCGTCCGGTGAACTCGGCGACGCCGCGCAGCCAATGCGGCATCATGAGGTTGTCGTCGTCGAGGAAGGTGACGATCGATCCGGTGACGAGTTCGAGCCCGGCATTGCGAGCGTCGGCGGGGCCCACGCCGGTGGTGCGGCCTGACATGATCCGATCGTCCGATGCGGCGAGTTCGGCGATGACCTCTGGTGTGTCGTCTTCGCTGCCGTCGTCGATGATGATGAGCTGCCATTCGGCGTAGCTCTGGGCGAGGACCGACGCTGCGGCACTGCGGAGGAGGCCGGACCGGTTGTGGGTCGGCATGACGACGCTGATCGTCGCTTGCGCAGCGATGGGAGCAATCGAAGCCCAGTGAGTTGAGCGCTCGATCATCGTCGCCACATTGGTGGCGTGGACGACCTCGGTGAGCATGGTCACGTGCTGATGGAGCTCGGTCAGTGTCGAACCGAGCGCTTCGGAGCGGAGTTCAGCCGCGCTGAGTCGGTCAACTGTGGCGCTCAGGTCGGCTGCAACGGAGTCGAGGCTGTGTTGTAGACGGGTCGGCCGGAAGACCGAGCGGGCAACATTGAGCTCGTTCTTGACCTTGGACGGAAGCGACTCGGGCACGCGGTCACACTATCGAAGCCCGATTGGTGGCGAACTCGACCAGCCAGTGAAGGCGGCCACGTTTCTCTACACTCGTCGCCGTGTCGCCTGGACCCACCGATCCCCTGGCCGTGGCGATTGTGGTCACGCACATCGGGCCCGGAGACATGCTGAGCGATTGCATTGCGTCGGTCGTCGACGCGGGTGGGATCAGCGCGCTGATTGTCGTCGACAACAGCCCGGGTTCGGTGGCGGGGCGCACGGTCGCCGACGTGGGTCGCGGTGTTACCGACGTGATCGTCGTGGAGAATTGCGGGTTCGGTGCGGCGGTCAACGCCGGGGTCCGGGCTGCTGATCGGCTGATGGCGAGTGATGGCCAAGATCCGGTCGAGTTCTACGCGGTACTCAACGACGATGTCACTGTCGAGGTGGGCTGGCTCGAGCCATTGCTGGCCGAGATCGCCACGGACGAACGGATCGGCGGTGTCCAGCCGAAGATGCTGCTCACTGGTACCGCCCCGGTGTTGATCAACAGCGTCGGCGTGGTGCTCGACCCTGCCGGCGCCGGATGCGACATCGGGATTGGGGAGCCGGACGGGCCGCGCTTCGGTCGAGCATCGGACATCCCGATCTTCTCGGGAGGTGCGGTGCTGCTGAGCGCCTCCTTCGTCGCGGACCTCGGTGGTTTTGACGAGCGCTACTTCCTCTACTACGAAGACGTCGACCTCGCGCTGCGTGGTGCCGAACGAGGGTGGCGGTTCCGTTGTGTCCCGGACAGCGTGGTGCATCATGCAGCGAGCTCAACGACGCGAGGACTGGGCGACGAAGTCCGTCGCTTGCAGGAGCGCAATCGACTGTGGACAGCGTTCAGATTTGGCTCGACCGGTACGGTCGCGCGGGCACTCTGGCTGTCGGTCCGGCGACTTCGGCATGCGCCTCGACAGACGCACGCCCGGTCCTTGGTGACTGGCCTCGCTGGTGCTCCACGGCGGCTGGTCGAACGCCGCCGAGCAGCACGCTCGAGTCCGCCGAGCTGACGGCGCGACGACGACCGATCGCTAGGTCAACGGTCTGTCTTGCTTGTCCTTCTTGGCAGCTTTTTGTGCCTTCTTCCACTCGCGTACGTTGCCGAGTGACACCTCGTCGCTGATGTCGGCGACCGAGCGCGGCTCGTCGTCGCCGAACTTGCCAGCCGCCTTCCGCCAGCCGTCAGGCGCGATGCCCTGGGTTTTGCCGAGGATGGCGACGAAGATTTTCGACTTCTCGTCGCCATATCCGGGGAGTGCCTTCAGTCGACGGTAGATCTCCGCACCCGAGTCGGCACCGACCCAGAGATTGGCAGCATCGCCGTCATACTCGTCGCTGAGCACGGTGCAGACCTGGTGGATGCGCTTGCCCATCGAGCCCGGGAATCTGTGGATCGCTGGCTTCTCGCAGCAGACGCTGACGAAATCCTCTTCGTCCATCGCCGCAATCCGCGCTGGGTCGAGGTGGCCGAGGCGTTGCTTCAGCGTGGCGGGCCCGGCGAACGCCCACTCCATTGGCACCTGCTGGTCCAGCAGCATGCCGATCAACAGTGCGTTTGCGTCGGTGTTGAGCAACGCGTCGGCAGCCTCGTCGCCGGTGATGTAGAGCGTGCCAGCCATCGAGTCAAATGATGTACGGATCGATGGCGTCGGGGTCGATCTCGTAGCGACGAATCGCGTCCTCGACGACTGAAGCTTCGACGGCGCCATCACGCAGCAGGCCCGACAGCGCAGCGACCACGATGTGGCCAGTGTCGATCTCGAAGTGACGGCGCAACGCCTCGCGAGTGTCCGAACGCCCCATGCCGTCGGTGCCCAGCGGAACGAACGTGCGGCCCGGAAGGAACCGGAGCACTTGCTCGGGAACCGCCGCCATAAAGTCGGACACCGCAGTGATCGGCCCCTGTGCGTCGGCGAGAATCTGCGCCACGCGTGGCACTCGCTGCTCGCCCGAGGGGTGCAGGCGATTGTGACGTTCGGCGGAGAGACCTTCTTCTCGGAGCGCCTTGTACGAAGTGGCGGACCAGAGTTCAGCGCCCACGCCGTAGTGCTCCGCAAGGTCGCTGGCAGCCTGGCGAGCGGCGCCCTGGCTCGAACCAGAGAACAGAATCGTTGCGGGCTTCAGACCCTCGCCTTGGTGTGCATCAGACCACTTGTAGAGGCCCTCGACGATCGCATCGGCAATGCCCTCACGATCGGGGAACTCGGGCATCTCGTAGTTCTCGTTGTACAGCGTGATGTAGTAGAAGACGTCGGTCTCGTCGGGCGTACCGCCGCCGTACATCCGCTTGATGCCGGCGTCGACAATGGCACCGACTTCGTAGGCGAAGGCTGGGTCGTAGGCCTGGACGGCGGGGACGGTCGAGGCCAAGACAAGGCTGTGGCCGTCTTGGTGCTGGAGTCCTTCACCCATCAGCGTGGTGCGGCCGGCAGTGGCGCCCATCAGGAACCCGCGGGTGCGCATGTCGGCCGCCTGCCAGATCAAATCGCCGATCCGCTGAAAGCCGAACATCGAATAGAAGGTGTAGAACGGAATCATCGGGACGCCACGCGTGGCGTAGCTCGTGCCAGCAGCGATGAAGCTCGACATGGCACCCGCCTCGGTGATGCCCTCTTCGAGGATCTGCCCCTGCTTCGACTCGGCGTAGGAGAGCAGCAGATCGTGATCGACCGGCTCGTACTTCTGGCCCTGGCTGGCGTAAATCCCGAACTAGCGGAACAGCGAGTCCATACCGAACGTGCGCGCTTCGTCGGGGATGATCGGCACGACGCGCGGACCGATGTGCTCGTCACGCGCCAGGCTGCGAAGTAGCCGCGTGAAGCCCATCGTGGTCGAGACTTCCTGACTGCCGGATCCGGCCCACATCTCTGCAAACGCCTTGGGATCGGGGAGTGAGATCGGCTTGCGTGCGTGGGTGGTGCGCTTGGGGATCGATCCGCCCAGTGCCTTGCGGCGCTCCATCATGTACTGGTACTCGATCGAGTCGGGTCCGAGCTTGATGTACGGCGGATTCTTGTCGTCGACGAGTTCCTCCGGCACTTCGTCGTGCAGGTGCAGCCGGTCGCGCATCTCGAGCAGTTGCTTCTTGGTCATCTTCTTGATCTGGTGTGTGGCGTTGCGGCCTTCGAACCCTTCGCCAAGCGTCCATCCCTTGATCGTCTTGCACAAGATGACCGTGGGACGGCCCGAACCGAGGTTCTCCGTTGCGGCCTTGTAGGCGGCGTACAGCTTGCGGTAATCGTGACCGCCACGCGGCAAGTTGCGGAGGTCGTCGTCGGAGAGGTGCGACACCATTTGACGAAGCCGGTCGTCAGGGCCGAAGAAGTGGTCACGGATGTACTCGCCAGACTCGATGGCCGACCGTTGGTATTCGCCATCGACCGTGGTGTTCATCTTGTTGAGGAGCACCCCGTCTTTGTCCTGGGCGAGCAACTCGTCCCACTTCGAGCCCCAGATGACCTTGATGACGTTCCAGCCAGCGCCGCGGAACGTCGCTTCGAGTTCTTGGATGACCTTGCCGTTGCCTCGCACCGGGCCGTCGAGGCGCTGCAGGTTGCAGTTGATGACGAAGACGAGGTTGTCGAGCTGCTCGCGAGAGGCGAGCGAGATGGCACCGAGCGTTTCGGGCTCGTCGCATTCGCCGTCGCCGAGGAACGCCCAGACCCGGCTGTCCGACGTGTCGTCGATCTCGCGATTGAGGAGGTAACGATTGAATCGTGCCTGATAGAGCGCAGTGAGCGAGCCGAGGCCCATCGACACTGTGGGGAACTCCCAGAAGTCGGGCATGAGCCGCGGGTGGGGATACGAGCTGAGCCCGGCGCCGTCGCGTCCGAGCTCGCGACGGAAGTGGTTGAGGTCGTCTTCGCTGAGGCGACCCTCGAGGAAGGCGCGGGCGTAGACGCCGGGCGCGGCATGGCCCTGGAAGTAGACGTGGTCGCCCGGCGTGCCGCTGTCCTTGCCCTTGAAGAAATGGTTGAAACCAATCTCGTACAGCGCAGCCGAGCTCGCGAAGGTGGAGAGGTGGCCGCCGATGCCGTCGGCGGCCTTGTTTGCCTTGACCACCATGGTTGCCGCGTTCCAACGAATGAAGGCACGGATGCGCCGCTCGATGTGCTCGTCACCAGGGAACCAGGGTTCGAGCTCACGTGGGATGGTGTTGACGTACGGTGTCGAGACGGTGGACGGGAACGACACCTGGGCCGCATTGGCTCGCTCCATGAGGCGAGACAGCAGGTACTTCGCCCGATTCTTGCCGTGGATGTCGACAACAGCGTCGAGGCTGTCGAGCCATTCCTCGGTCTCGACCGGATCGATGTCGGGAAGTTGGTGTACGTAGCCGTCGAAAATCATACGAGCGCCATTGTCGCAGGGTTACCGAGCGGTACGCGACGAGTGATCGAAAGTGTTCACACACGCCGGCGCCGGAACGAGGATGATTGTCAGGCGGGGCCGAGGCGAGTGGCAGCTGCGAGGCCGGGGCCGGCTGGCCGGGGGCCGAGCGGGTCGGCAAGGAGCGCCGAGATTCGATCGATGTACATCTGGGTGAACACCTTCACGCCCTCGACGTTCTGGTGCACGTGGTCGACAAACCAGTCGGGTCGTAGCAGTGCCAGGTCGTGCCACCGGATCAACGCAATGTACGGATTTCGGGCGGCTCGGATGCCGACGGCGGTGTTGAACCAGCGTGAGGCGTCCCACTGGTTTCGACTCAGCACCGTCACCCACGCAATCGGGACGCCCGGCCCGATC
>CAXMZV010000130.1:0-9083 GCA_964199985.1 Candidatus Ilumatobacter isfjordensis
CCTGGGTGGAACGAACTGCGTGACCGACGCCGCTTGCGCCTCATCGTTCTCGGCCATCTCGATGGGCGTCAACGAGCTGTACCTCGGTTACAGCGATCTCGTCATCGCCGGTGGCGTCGACACGATGAATGACATCTTCATGTACATGTGCTTCTCGAAGACGCCGGCACTGTCGAAGTCCGAGGACATCCGCCCGTTCTCCGATCAGGCCGATGGCACGATGCTCGGCGAAGGCATTGGCATGGTCGCACTCAAGCGACTTGAAGACGCTGAACGCGATGGAAACGACATCTACTGCATCGTCAACGGTGTTGGCGCCAGCTCAGATGGTCGGTCGAAGAGTGTCTACGCTCCGGTGTCGTCCGGCCAGGCCAGGGCCCTGGGCAACGCGTATGACAAGGCCGGATACGGGCCTGACACCGTCGAGCTGATCGAAGCGCACGGCACCGGCACGGTGGCTGGCGATGCTGCCGAGTTCGGCGGACTCGAACTCGCTTTCGATGCATCGGATCGCACCGATCGTCAGTGGTGTGCTTTGGGTACGGTCAAGAGCCAGATCGGCCACACGAAGGCCGCGGCCGGTGCCGCCGGGTTGTTCAAGGTCGTGATGGCGCTCCACCACAAGGTGCTTCCGCAGACCGCCAAGATCGACAAGCCGAACCCAAAACTCGACCTCGAGAACTCACCGTTCCATCTCAACACCACGACGCGGCCATGGGTGCGAAACTCGGGCCACGAACGTCGCGGATCGGTCAGTTCGTTCGGGTTCGGCGGATCGAACTTCCACATCGCGCTCTCCGAGTACACCGGTTCGGGTGCACGGGCGCCACGCCTGCGGAGCAGCGACGTCGAACTCATCGTGCTCTGCGGCTCCGATGCGGCGAACGTCGCTGAGCAGGCGGGCCAGCTCGCCGACGACATCGTCGAGGGACAATTGACCTTCCTCGCGCAGACGAGCCAACGTGCTTACGATGCGTCGCAGCAAGCCCGACTCGCCGTCATCGTGAGTGACGAGGACGACCTGCGCAGCAAGCTCGCCCAAGCCGTGGAGGCGTTCACCAAGCAGCCCGGCGAAGCATTCTCCACTCCAACTGGTGTGCACTTCGGTGTTGGCGGTCGCAGCGGTGACGTGGCCTTCCTCTTCCCCGGTCAGGGCAGCCAGTACGTGGGTATGGGCGCGGATCTCGCCATGAACTTCTCCGAGGCCATGACGGCCTGGGATCTCGCGGCCGACCAGGACTGGGACGAGACAACGCTCCAGGATGTCGTTTTCCCGATCACGTCGTTCGAAGACGGAGCGGCCAGCGCGAACCAGGCACTACTCGCCGCAACGCACTGGGCACAGCCCGCGATCGGCACGATGAGCCTGAGCTTGCTGCGGATCCTCCGCGCGATCGGGCTCGAGGCTCAACACGTCGGTGGGCACAGCTTCGGCGAGATCGCCGCGCTGCACGCGGGTGGCGTCCTGACCGACGCCGACATGGTGTGTGTCGCGCAGCGGCGAGGTGTGCTCATGGCCGAAGCGGCGCAGACACCTGGGTCGATGACCGCTGTCACCGGCTCGATCGAATCGGTTCGATCGATCCTCGAAAAGTCCGATGCCGACGTCGTCATCGCGAACCACAACAGCCAGCGCCAGGTCGTGTTGTCCGGCCCCACGCCAGCAATCGAGCAGGTCGAAGCAGACCTGACGGCGCAGGGCGTGGCGGCCAAACGGCTGCCCGTTGCGACTGCCTTCCACTCGTCGGTGGTCAGCGGAGCCAGTGCAGCGTTCGGCGACTTCCTCGCCGACGTCGCCTTCGACGCACCGACCATTCCAGTCCATGCGAACGAGACAGCAGCGCCGTACGCCGGCGATGACGAGGCAGCGATGCGGGCACAACTCGCACGACAGCTGTCGAATCCCGTGCGCTTCGTCGAGATGGTCGAATCGATGTACGACAGCGGTGCTCGCACCTTCGTCGAGGTTGGCCCGTCGTCGGTGCTCACCGGGCTCGTCGGCAACATCTTGGACGGCCGGGAACACCGCGTGATTCCACTCGACAAGAAGAACAAGGGCGGCCTGTCGGCATTCCACAACGGCGTCGGCCAGCTCGTGGCCGCAGGTGTCGACATGCAACTCGACGGGTTGTGGTCTGAGTACGGCGACATCGCAAACCCCCTCGACGCTCCGACACCGAAGCTCGCCATTCCGATCAACGGCGCCAACTACGAGAGCCCGTATCCCCCGCACGACCTGAACGAACTCGCTGAGGCCAATCCTGTGACCACTTCTGTCCCGTCCACCACGACCGCGCCGGCTCCCGTCGCTGCCACACCGACCCCAGTGGCTGCGACACCCGTCGTTCAAGCGGCGCCGATCGTGGCGTCCGCTCCCGACTCGTCGGTGTTGGCGGCGTACCAGAACGCACAGCAACAGACCGCTGCTGCGCATACGGCCTATCTCAACTCGATGGCTCAAGCCCACAGCGCCTTCCTCAATGCAGCGCAGCAGGGCATCGCGGTACTGGGCCAACTCGCTGGCGGAGTCGCGCCGACGCTTGTGGCGCCCACCGTTGCGCCGCCCGCTCCGATTGTCCTGCCCGCCTCTGCCCCGGCGCCGGTCGTCACAACTCCAGCCCCCGCACCGCCCGCGCCCGTCGTCGCTGCCCCTGTCGCTGCTGCCCCGGCGCCGACACCAGCGGCACCGGCCCTGGCGCCCGTCGCAGCGACGAGTGTGTCGGTGGAGGACATGACGCCGAAGTTGTTGGGTGTGGTGTCGGATCGGACGGGGTATCCGTCGGAGATGTTGACGATGGACATGGTGTTGGAGTCGGATCTGGGTATCGATTCGATCAAGCGTGTCGAGATCCTGAGCGCGATGCAGGATCTGGTGCCTGAGCTTCCCGAAGTCGATCTGGCTGTCATGGCGGGTCTCGCGACGCTTGGTGAGATTGTTGCCTACCTGACCGAGCAGGCGGGAGGCACGGCATCAGCGGTTCCAGCAACTGCGGCCGTCATGGACGAGTCAGTGCTCGTTGACGATGCTGGGCAGGAAGCGAGCGCCTTTGGTCGATTCGTGGTTCGGGAACACTTACTGTCGCTGCCGGGTGCTCCGCTGCCCGGCCTGCTCGACTCGCCGATCGCAGTCGTCGGCGGCCCGGATGGTCTCGGAAGTGCCTTGGTCTCTGTGCTGTCTGCCGCGGGTGCGGATGCGCGTGTTGTCGACGCGATCGGCGAGTCCGAGCTGCGCAGCGTCATCTACCTCGGGAACCTTGGTCCGGTGGCCGATGCAGATCAGGCGATTGCACTCAATCGAGACGCGTTCGCCGCGGCGAAGGCCTTCGCCCCGGTCGCCGAATCCGGTGGCACGTTTGTTGCCGTCGATGACCAAGACGGCACCTTTGCAACAAGCGGTGGCGACGCAGATCGCGTGTGGGGAAGTGGGCTCGCAGCACTCATGCGAACCGCTGCAATCGAGTGGCCCGCCGCGGTGACGAAGATGGTCGACATCGAACGTGCTGGCCGCGCCGTGCAATTGGTCGCAGCTGACATAGCGAGCGAACTTCTCAACGGCGGAGCTGACCGGGAGGTCGGTCTCCGCGCTGACGGAACGCGCATCGGGCTGCGGGTCGAGCCGGTCGACGTGGAATCGGGTGCCGTGCCAATCGGTGCGGACGACGTGATCGTCGTGTCCGGAGGCGCCCGCGGTGTCACCGCTGCCACGATCATCGAGCTGGCCCGATCGTCGCGCTCTGCTTTTGTGCTGCTCGGCCGTTCACCGCTCACCGAGGAACCGGAGCAGTACGGCGCTGCACTCGATGACGCGGCCTTGAAACAGTTGCTGCTGGCCGAGTCCAACGCCGCTGGCGAGAAGCTGACGCCCGCGAAGTTGAAGAAGCTGGTTGGTGCCGTGCTTGCCAACCGCGAGATTCGAGCGACGCTCGCTTCAATTGATGAGGCCGGCGGGCGAGCGAGCTACCTCGCCGTCGACATCACCGACCTTGTAGCGGTCACGAATGCTCTCGAGTCGGTTCGATCCGAGGTCGGCCCGATTACTGGGTTGGTGCACGGCGCCGGTGTGCTCGCTGACAAGTTGATCGCCGACAAGTCGGCGGCGCAGTTCAAGACGGTGTTCAACACCAAGGTGCAGGGTCTACGGAACCTGCTTGATGTGACCGCAGCCGACCAACTCGCGGTGCTGTGCTTGTTCTCGTCGGTCGCTGCGCGGACCGGGAACGTGGGTCAGGCCGACTACGCGATGGCCAACGACGTGCTGAACAAGGTTGCTGCCCATGAGCGCGTACGCCGCGGCGGCAACTGCCTGGTGAAGTCACTCGGATGGGGCCCGTGGGCGGGGGGCATGGTGACGCCAGCGCTGAAGACACACTTCGAATCGATGGGCGTCGAGCTGATCGGCCTTGATGTCGGTGCACGCATGCTCGTCGACGAGTTGTCGAGCCCGCAAACCGATCAGGTCGAAGTCGTCTTGGGCGGTGGGGTGCTCGCACCCGAGGCGGACGCTGTTCAACGAGTTGGCGCATGACTCGAGTCGAACGGTGAGCGACTTCTCACCGATCGCCATTGTCGGCCGCGCTTGCGTGCTGCCCGGGGTGACCTCGCCCGCGGAGCTGTGGGCACGAGTGGTGTCGGGCACCGACCTGATCTCCACCGTTCCAGCCGAGCGCTGGGGGATTGCACCGGACGACGTGATGTGCGACCCCGACGGCGACAGCACCGACCGAACCTGGTCTGACCGTGGCGGCTATGTGTCCGGGTTCGACGACGTCTTCGACCCCACTGGTTTCGCGGTGCCCGCTGATGAGATCGCCGGTCTCGACCCGGTCTTCCAGTGGACCTTCCACACAGCCCGTGAAGCGCTGCGCGACGCCAGCTACGAATCACGCGACGCTTCGCGCTTCGGCGCGGTGTTCGGCAACCTCTCCTTTCCGTCAGCGGGGATGGCGGCGTTCGCCCAGTCCATTCATCTGGCCGACCAACCGGGCGATGCAGATGACCTGGGCCCTGGCGACGCTCGCAACCGGTTCATGTCCGGGCTCCCCGCGCTCATGCTCGAACGGGTACTCGGACTCGGCGTCGGAGCGATGGCCCTGGACGCAGCGTGCGCCAGCAGCCTTTACGCCATCAAGCTCGCGTGCGATCGGCTCCACGATGGCGATGCCGACCTGATGCTCGCCGGCGCCGTCAACTGCGCCGACGACCTGTTCATCCACGAAGGCTTTACTGCGTTGAACGCGTTGAGCCCGACAGGTCAGTCGCGGCCGTTCCATCCCGAAGCAAACGGTCTTGTCCCCGCCGAAGGCTGCGGTTTCGTCGCACTCCGCCGGCTCGACGATGCTGTCCGCGACGGCGACACGATCCACGGCATCATCCGAGGCGTCGGCCTGTCCAACGATGGTCGGGGACGCGGCATGCTCGCCCCATCGATCGACGGCCAAGTTCGAGCGATGGAGACCGCGTTCGACATGGCCGGTATCGCGCCGAGCGATATCTCGCTCCTCGAATGCCACGCCACCGGAACGAGCGTCGGGGATGCCACCGAGATCGCTTCGAGCAGCCGGGTCTACGAGGGGTGTGCTGACATGCCGATTGGCTCGTTGAAGTCCAACACAGGGCACCTCATCACCGCAGCAGGCGTCGCTGGCGTGATCAAGGTCATCGAGGCAATGCGCCACGAAGTGCGGCCGCCGACGCTCCACGTCGACGAAGAAGCCGATGCGCTCGAGGACTCGCCGTTTCGCATCCTCGGTGCTGCTGAGCCGTGGGCCCGCACTGATGCCGCGGACGGAGTCCTCCGTGCTGGAGTGTCTGCCTTCGGGTTTGGTGGCAACAACGCGCACCTCATCCTCGAGGAACCGGGAACGGCCGCACAGCTGGTTGCGGAGACACACGGGACAGCACCAAAACCCTCGGACAGCACGGCGCCGATTGCCATCGTTGGCATCGGTGTTGCCGCTGCCTCCGCTGTCGGACGGCCCGCCTTCCGTGACGCCCTCCTCGGCAACACTCCGTGCCTCGATGCCGACGGTGCCGGTCGGTTGCCGGACATCGAACTCCAGCTCGCGGCCCAGAAGTTCCCGCCGAACGATCTCAAAGCGACCCTCAGCCAGCAACTCGCGATGCTGCAGGTCGCCGACGAGGCGCTGGCCGACACCGGCCACCTCCCCACGAATACCACGGGGATCTACGTCGGGATGGGCGCCGACCCCGAGGCAGCGCGGTTCGGCACGCGCTGGCGCCTCGCGAGTCGGCACAGCGAATGCCGGCCGCACTTGCTCGCCGAGGCGCGCGATCTTGTCGGGCCTCCGCTCACCGCTGCCGGTGTGCTCGGCACCATGCCGAACCTTGTCGCAAACCGGCTGAACAGTCAGTACGACGTCGCCGGGCCCAGCTTCACTGTGAGCGGCGAGGAACACAGCGGTCTCGACGCGCTCCGACTGGCATCACGAGCGCTCCGTGCTGGTGACATCGACGCGGCGATGGTCGGAGCGGTCGACCTCTCGTGTAACTCGGTGCATGTCGCCGCATCCGCAACGGCGCTTCCCGAAGATCGCCGTACTTCGGGTGACGCGGCGGTCATGTTGGTGTTGAAGCGGCTCGACGACGCGGAACGCGACGGCGACACGGTGTATTCGCTCGTGTGCGACGCACCGCTCGACGAACAGGGTGGCACGCAGGCACCCGAGGCCCTCAGCGACTCACGCATGGGGCTGAACGACGACGCTCAATCGATCACCCACCTGTTTGGCCACGCTCACGCAGCGTCGGGTCTGCTGCACGTTGCGGCGGCGGCAACCGTGTTGCACCACCGTGTGTCGATCGGTGACGTTCCGCTCATCGCGTCGAATCCGGAGCGTGGGAGTGGGTTGCCCGACGGTGCTGGCCCGCGGACCGTGTCGGTCGAAACCGCCGCCATGGACGGCATCGTCCGGCGCTCGGTGCTGCTCGCCGAAGCGACGAATCACGTCGCTCCCAGTCGGATCACGCCTCCTCGGCTCCACGTCTACTCGGGCGCCGACTCCGCAGCCGTGCTCGAAGCGCTGACAGCTCGGCACGAATCCTCAGCAGGGCCCGCACGACTGGTGATCGTCGCCCGCAACGCCGAGCAGCTCGCCGACCGCGCAGCCCGCGCCGAGCAGCACATCACGCACGGCAAGCCGGCTGGCACCGGTGTGCACTTCGCAGCAGCGCCCATCGAGGGAGAACTGGGCTTCGTGTTCACGGCCGGGGGAGCGGCGTACAACGGTATGGGGGCGCAACTGTTCCGCGCGCTTCCCGAGTCGATCACGCCGATCTCCACCAACTTCCCGCTCGGGGAGATCTCCAACTGGGTCAACGACCCGGACCATGTGCCGCTGGCCGCCGACTATCTCTGGGGCACGGCACTCCTCACTCAGGCGCACGCCGAGTTGACGCTGAACCTTCTTGGGCTCGAGCCGTCAGCTGCAATCGGTTACTCGTCCGGCGAGAGCAACGTGCTGTACGCGTTTGGCGTGTGGAACGACATGGACGCGATGCGCCGGGAGATCGACGGCACGGGAATGCTTACTCGCGAAATCGCCGTCGAGTTCGACGCCGTTGCTCGTGCGTGGAACGTCGACCGAGCCGACTGGACGGTGTGGAACGTGCTTGCACCGGTCGACGACGTCCGAGCCGCGATTGCTGACGAGCAGCGCGTGCACCTGATGTTGATCAACACCGAACGAGATGTCGTGATCGCCGGTGATGCAGCGGCCTGCGGTCGCATCGTCGACACGTTCGGTGCGCAGCGATGCCGGTCGGTCGGATACAACCTGGCCTGTCACGTCCCGGAAGTCGCGGCGGAGTTCCACCAGCCGTGGCTCGACGTCCACACCCGCGACGTCACTTCCGTCGAGGGTGTCCGGTTCTACTCAAACGGCGTCGGCGGCGCATACGACGTGAGCACCGAGAGCTGTGCTGCGGCGATCACGCGGCAGGCCGAGACGACCGTCGACTTTCCGGCGACCATTCGAGCGGCATACGACGACGGAGTTCGCGTCTTCGTCGAGCACGGTCCTGCCGGTGCCTGCACCAACTTCATCCGCGAGATCTTGGGCGACGACGTACTTGCGCTCCACCTCGACCGTCGCGACAGCAACATCGAACAGCTCTTCAACGTGTGTGCAGCCCTGGTGGCCGCCGGTGTCGATGTTGATCACCAAGCGCTGACGGACCGGTTGAGCCAGCACGAGCCAGAGCGTGCCGCGAACGAGGGGCCGGTGATGTCGTTCCCCGCGCACCCCGCACCTGTCCGACAGCCCGCACCGCCGGCGGTCGCGCGCCAGACGATGGCGCCCGCACCAGCACTGCCGTCAGTCTTCGAGTCGATGACCCCCGCCTTCGTCGAGGTCATTCCCGAGCCGGCGCAGGCAGCCGTTCTCGTTCCGGCTCCCGTTGCCCAGTTGGTTGGCGCATCGACCACGCCATCGGGGGCCGCCAGCGCTGCCGACGTGGTGCAGGAGCAGTTCAATGCGCTCGCTGAGATGCACCAGAGCTTTGTCGCCCAGCAGGCCGCCATCCACGAACAGTTCCTCATGACGCGATCTGCCTCACTCGATCTTCTCGCTCACGCCGTACTCGTGGCGCCGCCCACCGCCACGCCGTCGACACCGTCACCGATTGTGGCAATGGAGGCGCCTGCTCCGCCACCCGCAACGCCTCCACACGTTGCACCCGAACCGATCGCCGCCAGGCTGCCCGGCCCGAAGTGGAACAAGGCGCAGCTCGAGATCCATTCGTCTGGCCGGATTTCTGAACTCTTTGGCCCGCTGTTCGAGCCGCAAGACGAGCACGCGGTGCAATGCCGCATGCCCGAGCCCCCGCTCTTGCTTGCTGACCGCGTCACTGGCCTCATCGCTGAGCCGGGTGTGCTGGGAACTGGGACGATCTGGACCGAAACCGACATCGAACCGGGCGCTTGGTATCTCAACGGTGGATACATGCCCGCTGGTTTCATGATCGAGTCGGGTCAAGCCGACCTGATGCTGATCAGTTACATGGGCATCGACTTACTCAGCCGGGGTGAGCGGTCATACCGCCTGCTCGGCTGCACCCTGACCTAC
>CAXMZV010000131.1:0-9079 GCA_964199985.1 Candidatus Ilumatobacter isfjordensis
ATCTACCTGCCGATTCGTCGGACACGCAAGATCTACGCCAAGGCAGCCGCTGCTGGTCGCCCGACCGGAACGGTCATCAAGGGCGCCGGCCACGGCTTCAAAGCAGCCGGCGACATCGTCCACTTTCTCGCACGCTGGCGAGTTGTCACCATCCCGGTCGTCGTCGTGCTCGCCGTGCTCGGTGGTATTGGCTTCACGAAGGTCGAGAGCGAATTTTCGTTCAGCGACTTCTTCGCCGAAGACAGCGACTTCATCCAGTCCATCAACCTTCTGGACACCCACTACGGAGATACTGGCGGCGGCGGTTCAGGCTTCATCTACGTAGCCGGCGATCTCACCCAACCCAGCACCCACCTCGCCCTCGAAGCAGCAGTGGTTGATCTCGACGCGGCAGACGCCGCATCGAGCGAACCGTTCCTGTCACGCGATCTCGACGGCGCTGTCGTGGCCGGAGACAACGCCACCACGATCGTGCGCGCCGCGGTTGCATCGAACGCGGCGAGTTCTGCGATCGAGGCGACCACGGGTGTGGCAATCACCGACAACGACGGTGACGGCCTCGCCGACACCCCCGAGCAGATCGCGGCGATCTTCGATTACGCCTTCGACGAAGGGATCGTCAACGACGACGGCTTCGCGGTGTTCACCGCCGACAACATCCCCGAACTCGTCTACCGCGACGAAGCCGGCGGCTACGCCACCTTGCTGACCGTCGGTATCCCGACGTTCACAGAGGACTCGATTATTCTCGACGCTCGTTCCGCGCTCGACGACGTGGCTGCCGACCTGGAAGCCAGTGCTGCTGCCGACTCGTTCACCGTCGTCAGCGTGTCGGGCGAAACGATCACCCAGCAGGACAGCCTCGACGCATTCACCCGGGCGATGCTCATTGCGCTCCCGGTCGCGTTGCTGCTGTGTGCGCTGATCGCGATGTTCTTCATGAAGTCGGCCAAATACGGTCTCGCAGCCGTCAGCCCGATCCTGCTCGTCGTTGGTTGGGTCTACGGGTTCATGTACCTGTTCGACTACAAGATCAATGTCATCACGGCAACGATCGCGGCGATCGCGGTCGGTGTCGGGATCGACTACTCGACCCACTTCACGATGCGGTTCCGGGAAGAGTTCGAGAACGAACCGAGCCGCTTCCCGGCACTCCGCAGAGCTGGAGAAGGCACGGGCGGTGCCCTGGCCATCTCGGCGCTGTCGTCGATCATCGGCTTCACCGTCATGGCGTTTGCGCCGATGCCGATCTTCGTCACCTTCGGCACCCTGACCGCAGTCATGATCTTCTTCTCGCTGCTGGTCTCGCTGCTGGTGCTGCCCAGCGTGCTCCTGCTCGTGACGCCGAGCCGTACCGGCACCGAACGCGAAGAGATGATTGACCGGACTGGCCTCGATCCCGAGGACTACCTCCCCCACGACCGGGCAACCGCCCAACGCCCGAGGGAACTGGTCTGAGTGGCTGGCGGCGGTCGGGAAACCGACCGCCGCCGTTCGGTGCTCATCACATTGGCGGAACGAACATCAACCGATTGCCGGACCGCCGGCCGTCTGGCCCGAACTAGCTTCGATGTCATGAGAGGCGTGCTGATGCACATGGAATTTTCTCACCGGTGGCGGGCGCTGAGAACCTGGATGACGGCGCACTGGTTCGCGATCAACGCCTCGGTGTTCGCTGCGTTCTCTGTGATCAGTGTCGCAGACGTGTACTTCAACAGCGCCGGTCGAGGTCGGCACGCCAACGCGTTTGCCTACGTGCTGTTGGTCAGTCAGACGCTGCCGCTCGCATTCCGCCGCCGTTATCCGCTGGGGACGATGTATCTGGTCTGTACGTCGATCGGGCTGTACTGGCTCATCGACTACCCGCTCGGCTTCGACGGCGCCGCTGTGGTGGCGATCTACAGCGGTGCTGCATACGGCCTCGGGCGCCGACGGGCATGGAGACACCTCACTGTTGTCGTTGTGTGGGTGGCCTTCCTTGCTTGGGCCCCATGGTCAACCGTTGCGCAGAACGATCCAGCGATCGTCGCCTACGGGTTCGCGGCGGTGCACATCGCCGCGGCCTTCTTGGGAGAAATCGTCTACCAGCGCCGCCAGCGAATTGCCGATCTCGAACAGCGAGCAATCCAGGCAGAGGAAACGCTCGAACTCCGGGCACAAATGGCCGTCGCCGATGAACGCCAGCGAATCGCTCGTGAAATGCACGATGTCGTCGCCCACGGAATGAGCGTCATCTCGGTGCAGGCGGCCGCAGCGCAGGAGATCGCCCGCACCGACCCCGACAAGACGATGCAAGTGCTGGCCAACATCGAACGTGTCGGTCGCGAATCGCTCACCGAACTCCGGCGGATGCTCGGAGTGCTTCGCGAGAGTGACGGCGCAGAGTCCGCCCTCGCACCGCAACCCGGCCTCGATGATGTCGCTGACGCTGTCGCGCAGTCGATGAGCGCCGGACTGCCTAGCGAGTTGATCGTGACCGGCAGCCTGTACGCCGTTCCGGCCGGCGTCCAACTCGCCGCCTACCGCATCGTGCAGGAGGCCCTGACCAATGTGCGCAAGCACGCTGGCGAGTCGGCATCGGCGGTCGTTCGGCTCGCGTACCTGGACAGCTCGATCACGGTCGAGGTCACCGATGACGGTGCCGGAGCGATGTCGTCATTGGCCACCACTGGCGCCGGAAACGGATTGGTCGGCATGCGCGAGCGTGTCGAGATCTACGGTGGCGAGCTCACGGCAGGCCCGCGAACCGGTGGGGGCTTCTCGGTTCGCGCCTCGCTTCCGGTCACCGGTCCGACGAACCGACCGAGCGTGTCGTCAGCAGGGCAGCCCATCACCGAGGAAGTCTCATGACCATCACTGTTGCAATCGTCGACGACCAAGCACTCATGCGCGATGGCTTCGCCATGATCCTGGGGGCGCAGCCCGACATCGAAGTGGTCGGCGACGCCGCAAATGGGAGGCTCGGCGTCGAGATGTGCCAACGCACGTGCCCAGATGTGGTGCTGATGGACATTCGGATGCCGGTTCTCGACGGCATCGAGGCCACCAAGCTGATCGCCGCCGACGAACGCTGCGCCACCAAGGTGCTGGTCCTCACCACGTTTGACCTCGACGAGTACGTCTACGGAGCGATGCGGGCAGGCGCGAGCGGGTACCTCTTGAAAGACACACCTGCCAAGGAACTCGTCGCAGCAGTCCGAGTGATCGCTGCCGGCGATGCATTGCTGTCTCCGTCGGTCACCAAACGACTGATTGAAGAGTTTGCGGCGCAGCCCGAACCAAATGCCGTGACCGCTGCGCTGCCCGCCGATCTGACGGAGCGCGAACACGAAGCACTGCAATTGCTGGCCCAAGGTCACAGCAACCGAGAGATCGCCGAGGCGATGTTTGTCGGCGAAGCCACCGCCAAGACACACGTCAGCCGACTGTTGACCAAGCTCGGCGTGCGGGACCGAGTCCAAGCTGTGGTGCTCGCCTACGAGACCGGCGTCGTCAGGCCGGGGGCGCCACCAGCGTGACTGGTTCCCTCAACGGAACACTTGGTCATCCCACCCCGGTGCCGGCGACCTGTTCCGTGCTTGTTGAGTCGGCCGCGGCGATGTCGCTCGTTCGCTTCCATCCACCGTGGCCGACAGCGATGCCTCGCAACGCGACGACCAGGCACACCATGATGGCGAGGGCGCCAGCGGTGATGCCGGCCGTCGAGGCGGTGTAGGCGACTGTCTCCCAACGAGCGTCAAGTGGGCCGTCTCGGAGGCGATTCCGGACGGCCCAGAGACCGAGGAGACTCAAGCCGCCAAGGACCACGATGGCGGTGCCGGTGAGCGTCAACGCCGCTCGACGCAACCATGGTGGCGGCCGTTCGCCAGCGTCGAAGCCGAAGACAGCGACGACCGCGGACAGGCTTGCAGCGGCGACGCCCAACACGACGCAGAAGGCGGCGATGGAGTCAGAGGGTCGATGCCACGAGGCCGTCACCACGTCGACGGCGACCGCAATGGGGAACACGACCGAGATCAGTGCCACGATCGATCTCCAGCGAGGGGCGGTGACCATCACCAGACCGACGGAAACGGTCGCAGCGACCGTCGCATGGCCGCTCGGAAGACTGTTGACCTCACCCGCTCCAATCAGCTCGGGACGCTCGAGTACGACCCGCTTGAGCAACTGGGTGGCAACGTTGGCCACCGCGATGGTCGTCAGCGCAGCAAGCGCCAAGGCGAAGCGTTTGCGCAACAGTGCAACCATGCCAATCACGACGCACGCGAGTGCGAGCGAGACGACACTGATGATGTCGAGGAGGTCCCACGCCTCGGTGATGACACCCTGAGGTTCGTGCTCTGCGCCGATCAGCGCGGCGTTGTCGAGTTCCTGACCGAGGGTGGTCCGGACGAAGAAGACGTAGTTGCCCAGGAAGACAACTATCGACCCTGCGACGATCGCAATCAGCAGTGACAACCGACTTCGCACCTGTGTCGGCGATGCTGATTGGACGGTGGTCATCGCCATTGGATACCACAGGGGTTCCGCCACATGGAGGTTCGTGCATTCGTGTCGTAGGGTCGCCTCGATGGCCGACGACGAGGAACGACAGAGACGGATTGAGTGGTTGGGCCGGGTCTGCAGTGGGCTCCACGAGCAGTTCAGCACGATCACCGAGGGCGCGCCGGCGGCGTACATCCCCGAACTGACAAACGTCGACCCCGACCTCTTTGCCATTGCGGCGGTGGCCGTCGACGGCCAGCAGCAACTGACCGGCGATCACGATCATCTGTTCACCATCCAGTCGATCTCCAAGCTGCTGCTCTACGGCTTGGCGTTGGAGACACATGGCCGCGAGGCGGTGCTCGAGCGGGTGGGGGTTGCGCCGACGGGCGACTCGTTCAACGCCATCGAACTCGACGAGCAGCGACACCGAGCACCGAATCCGATGGTGAACGCCGGTGCGATCGCGATCACCGACATGGTGGGCGGATCGTCGCGCGAGGAACGCGTCGAGGTGGTTGCTGCAATGTTCGAGCGCTATCTCGGGCGGCGCCCAGAGATCGACGAGGCTGTGTGGAAGTCGGAGCGAGCGACCGGAAACCACAACCGCGCCATCGCCTATCTGCTCCTCAGTCACGGCATCGTCGAGGACCGGGTGGAAGAGACGCTCGACGTCTATTTCGCACAGTGTTCGGTGCTCGTCTCCGCGCTCGACCTCGCAACGATTGGGGCGACGATCGCGAACAACGGCGTCCACCCGACGACCGGTGAGCAGGTCGTTTCGCCTCGGGTCGCCCGCGACATGTTGACCGTGGCGCTCACGTGCGGGATGTACGACTACGCCGGTGAATGGGCGTACACGGTCGGCATCCCGGCGAAGAGTGGTGTGGGCGGTGGGATCGTCGGGATGATCCCGGGCGCTGGCGGGTTGGCGGTGTTCTCGCCACGGCTCGACGACCACGGCAATAGCGTCAGGGGTCTTCGAGTGTTCGAAGCGCTCTCCGAAGAGTTTGACATGCACCTGTTCGACTCCGACCGACCGTGGAGCCGAACCTGAACGCCCACCGCAACCGCCGGCGGGCGTACAAGGATCCGCGCATGCGCCGTGTCGTATCAACCTCCATCATCGTCACGTTGCTCGTGCTGTTGCTGGGGGCAGGAACTGCGGGAGCCACATGGTCGATCGTCGGAGTCGACCCAGACACCGGTGAAGTCGGTGTTGTCGTCGCGAGTTGTGTGGGCTTCGAAGTCACCGTGGTGCCGATCCTCGTACCGGGTGTGGGCGCCGGGGCCCCGCAAGCCCTCATCTCCGAGGGTTCGGGCGACCGGTTCCTCGACGCGATGGTTCCTGGAATCAACGCGTAGCAGGTCATCGATGCCGTGGTCGGCGCAGATGATTAGCCGGACGACCGGCAGTTCGGCGCCGTGGTGCTCGACGGTTCCGGTGCTGGCTGGTCCGGGGCAGACAACATGGATGTCGCCATCGACCGTCGCAACGCGGATCAGACCGCCGCATCCCAGGGCAACATCCTTGTTGACGTCGCGGTGGTCGACGCTGCCCTCGCGGCATTCGATGCCAGTGACGGCGCACTCGCCGATCGTCTCGTTGCGGCTCTTGTTGCGGGCGCCGATGCCGGTGGTGGCAGTCGATGCGACAATCAGACGGCCACCGCCGCCGCCTTGATCGTCGCCGCCCCCGACGACATCGCATACGCCGAGACCGATGCATCTCTGCTCGGAGTCGACCCCGACGCCACCGAGGTGCCGTCCGTGTTCGTCTCGGTGCTGGTCGAACGCGGCGGCCAGCGCGCGCCGGACCGCCTTGCCCAAGCATGGGCCGACGCGGATCGCAGCGCCGACGCGATCGTCATCCGTCAGGTCGACGAGGGTGCCGACACCGCTGCGGGGCAGATTGGCACCGTCGTGTTGGTGATCCTCGCCGTCGGTCTGGCCGCCGTCGTCGTCGGGCCGGTCCTGTTCATCCGTTCGCGTCTCCGCCGGCGTCACTCGACGAACTGAAATCAGCGTTTTGCGAACACGTCTCCGGGCGGCGTCGACGCCATCTCGAAGGCGTCCTCGGCGCCGGGTGCTGGGCCGGTGACCGCCCAGGTGACGCCATGGCCCGCGAGCGTCGCGTAGGGGATCTTCTCGCTCGGGTTGACCATCACATCGAATCCGTCCAAGCTCCCACGCTCGGCCCGAACGACGTCGAGCATCTCGTTGAGTTGAGCGGCATCGACTTCGATCGGAAAGAGGCCGTCAAACCGGGCGGCGCGTGCGACCGGCCTGCGTGCTTCACCCCGTGCGGCGAACCAGAGCGGTACACGGGGTTCTTGAAACGGCCGAGGCAGCGCGACGACTCCGTCGGCCACGAAGTGCTCGCCGTGGAAGTCGACCTGCTCGCCACTCCAGAGTGCGCAGAGCAGCTCGACGCCTTCATCGAGTCGTTGGCCGCGGACCCGGGCGTCGACGATTTCACCGAAGCCGCTCAGCTCGCGGGTGGTGTCGACGCCGAGCCCGAGGCCGAGCGTCAATCGTCCACGCGACAAATGGTCGAGCGTCGTTGTCTCGCGAGCGAGCTTGATGGGGCGTCGCCGAGTGATGGGCGTGACCATCGGGCCGATCCGAATGCGCGAGGTGGCGGCCGCAATGGCGGCCATCGCCACCCAGGGGTCGGCGATCTCTTGCGGCTCATCGGGTCGGCGCAACACGTGGTCCCAGAGGAAGACGGCATCCCACCCCGCCTCCTCGGCAGCAACGGCATGCTCGACAAGTCGTACCGGATCGGCCAGCGCGCCGAACGGCGGCAGGGTCAAAGCGTGTTTCATCGGGCGCTGTCTAGCACGATCAGTCCGTTCTTCACAGCCGCATCACCGTGAGCATTCAGTACCTCGAACGGAACGGTCGTGGTGCCGTCCGGAGTTGGTGTGCCGGGCCACACGTTGATCGTGATCGTCGACGGCAACTCCACCATCGCCGCGAACCGTCCGGTGATCCGGCGGACCAGTTCCGGGCGTCCGTCGGCTCGGGAGTCGACAACGGCCGTGACTCCGTGCGCCAGCGTGGCGGTGCCGTGCAGGATGATGTCCGGGAGCCCGGCTGCCTGCGCCACTCTGCGATCGGTGTGGATGGGGTTCCAGATCCGAGCGCACTCGGTGTAGGTGTGCGCAGCGCCTGCAGCCACATCGACAGTGAACGTCGAAGGGTCACCGGTTCGCTCAGTGGCGGTGATGTCCGCAGGTGGGTCCGGGTCGGGATGATCGACACCGTCGGTTGGGACGTTGAGGTAGATGGCGTCTTGCGTCGTCGTCGCGACCGGCTGGCCGTCGGCATCGACAGTCACGAGCCGCGTCGTCGCCTTCGCTCCGGGGGCGATGTCGGTCAAGGCCACGATCTCGAGCCGCGTCATGAGCCGGTCGCCCGGCCGAACCAGCCGATGAATGGTGATGTCGTGTGTGGCGTGCACCCCGGTCAGGACTTCCGCCTCGGTCATGCCGAGGGCCGAGGACTCTGACCGTGACGCGACGATAGCTTCCCATTCCGGACAGACCGGGAAGAGGGGGTGGGCAACGATGCCACTCGGGCCGTCGGGATCCGTCGCGTCGAAGTAGCGATCGTTGTGGTCGCCGAGTGCCGCTGCGTAGGCCATCGTCCAGCGGAGGTCGACGTCGTGCACGACGGGCTCGACAGCCATGTCGAGGAGGGCGGACGGAATCGGCATCGTTCAGTCGAGAGTAACGCCGACCGTGTCGAGTGCTTCGATCATGGCGGCGGAGGCGAGGATGGCCTCAGCTGCAGCAAGTTCGGGGGCGAGGAATCGGTCGGGACCAGTGCCGTCGACGTCGGTGCGCAGCAGCGCAAGCAGTGCACTGGTGGCCGGTGACCCGGTGAGCGGTGCGCGGAACTCGATCGCCCGTCCGGCGCAGACGTATTCGACCGCAAGGATGCGCCGGACGTTGTCGATGACCTTGCGGAGCTTGCGGACAGCGAGCCAGGCCATCGACACGTGGTCTTCCTGCATCCCCGAAGTCGGGAGGGAATCGACCGAGGCAGGCGCGGCGAGGCGCTTGTTCTCCGATGCCATCGCGGCGGCGGTGTAGTGGCCGATCATCAGCCCGCTGTCGACGCCGGCTTCTTGTGCAAGGAACGGGGGGAGGCCGTGGCTGCGGGTCTTGTCGAGCATTCGATCCATGCGCCGCTCGGCAATGGCGCCGATCTCGGACACTGCGATGGCGAGGAAGTCCGCCGCGAAGCCGAGTGGAGCGCCGTGGAAGTTGCCGCACGACTCGACCCGTCCGTCGGCAAGCACCATCGGGTTGTCGATCGCCGATGCGAGTTCGTTCTTGGCGACGAATCGGCAGTGTTCCAGGGTGTCGCGGACGGCGCCGTGCACCGACGGTGTGCAGCGAATCGAATAGGCGTCTTGCACGCGCACATCGTCGTCGTTGTCGTGGCTGGCCACGATGGGCGACCCGGCAAGCATCGCTCGGAGGTTGGCGGCACTGACCGCCTGGCCCGGCTGGGGACGCAGCGCCTGGAGTTCAGCTGCGAACGGCGTGTCGGTGGCCAGCAAACCCTCGACGGTCATCGCCGT
>CAXMZV010000132.1:0-8981 GCA_964199985.1 Candidatus Ilumatobacter isfjordensis
CTCCGCAAGAAGATCGGAGCCGAGCGCATCCTGACCATCCGCAGTGTCGGATTTGTTCTCCTCGACCCTGAGTCCGACCAGTGACCCGGCGGCTGGTTCTCAGCTACTTGGCGATCACCGTGGTCGCGCTCCTTCTCCTCGAGCTCCCACTCGCGATCGTCTATCAGCAGCGGGAATTCGATCGACTCACCGCCGACATCGAGCGGGACGCAACGGTGATGGCCACGATCTACGAAGACGTCCTGCAGGAAGATCTCGAACCCGACCCGGCACCCGCAAACGATTACGCAGCGTCGACCGGGGCCCGAGTCATCGTGGTCGATCTCGACGGAATCTCCATCGTCGACTCGCTGCGTGAGCCCGATCGAGACTTCTCGACACGTCCCGAGATCAACGCTGCACTCGAAGGCGACCGCAGCGACGGAACGCGACGATCAGACACACTCGACACCGACCTCCTCTTCGTCGCCGTCCCCGTCGCTTCAGGCGGAACGGTCCATGGCGCAGTGCGCATCACATTCGATGCCAGCGAAGTGACCGAACGAGTCTGGCGACTCTGGATCGGTCTGATCGCCGTCGCTGCGGTGGTCCTCCTCACTGTCGCCATCGTTGGCTGGGTTCTTGCCGGCTCGGTCACCCGCCCGGTTCGTCGGCTGCAAGCCGCGGCGCAACGCTTCTCCCGCGGCGACCTCACTCCAATCGAAGCCGATTCGAGCGCTCCTCCCGAATTGGCATCGCTCGAGACCGGTTTCAATGACATGGCACGGCGCCTCGATGAGCTGATCGAGCGACAGCGCGCCTTCGTCGCCGATGCATCACACCAACTGCGCACGCCACTCACGGCACTGCGTCTTCGGTTGGAAAACTTGCAGTCGGCCGTGTCGACGGATGGCTCCGACGGCACGAGCGACGATGTCGCGAGTGAAGTCGGCGACGCCATCGACGAGACCACGCGACTGTCCGATCTCGTGAACGACTTGTTGCGGCTGGCTCGCACCGAGAATCGACAAACGCCGGTGCGCGTCGACCTCAACCGCCTCGTGGGCGACCGAGTCAGCACCTGGACCGCCACCGCCGAGCTCAGTGACATCGAATTGTCGTCCGATGTCGGCAACACGGAGAGATTCGGTCTCGCCGTCGAAGGTGGCGTCGAGCAGGTGCTCGACAACCTGATCGACAATGCGATTCGTGCCGCGCCACCTCACTCGGTGGTCGCTGTCCGGCTCGCCTCTGACGAGTTCCAACACACCGTGTTGATCGCTGACAAAGGCCCCGGACTCAGCGACGCCGACAAGCGAAACGCACTGCAGCGATTCTGGCGATCCGACACGTCGACATCCGGAACCGGGCTGGGGTTGGCCATCGCCGATGCCGCGCTGCAATCGTCAGGCGGCACCCTCCGCCTCGAGGACAACAAGCCGCACGGGCTGATCGCATCCTTCACCCTGCCAGTCGCACCAGTCGCTGCAACGCCAGCCGAGCCCTGAGGCTCAGACGATCACGTCGGATCGGGATTCATCTCCCAGTGTTCGGGCGAGCGCCAGAGCGCGGAGAGCGTGAGGTCCTTGATCGCGAGCATCTCTTTCGGGATGCGGTCGTTGAGCCGGATGAACAGCTCATCGTGCGACAGGATCTCGCGATCCCAGTCGGCACGGTCGATCGACATCGCCTGGAGGAAGTCGACTTCGGCAAAGTCTTCGAGGCCGTCCCAGTTGAGATCACTGTGGCGCGGCATCCAACCAATCGGGCTCTCCAGCCCGTACGAGCGGCCGCGGGCACGGTTGACGATCCACTCGAGGACGCGCATATTCTCGCCGAATCCCGGCCAGACGAACTTGCCGTCATCGTCGGTGCGGAACCAGTTGACGCCGAAGATGCGCGGCGGGTTCGCGATGTTGCGTCCGAACGACAGCCAGTGATTGAAGTAGTCGCCCATGTGATATCCAGCGAACGGCAGCATCGCGAACGGATCGCGGCGCACCACGCCCTGCTCGCCGAAAGCGGCCGCAGTGGTCTCGGACCCCATCGTGGCGGCGAGATAGACACCGTGCGCCCAGTTGAAGGACTGGTGCACGAGGGGCATCGTTCCGGACCGTCGGCCACCGAAGATGAAGGCGCTGATCGGGACGCCGGCCGGGTCGTCCCACTTGTCGTCGATCACCGGGTTCTGCTCGGCAGGAGCGGTGAACCGTGAGTTCGGGTGGGCAGCCTTGCGGTCGGCGTCGGGCGTCCAGTCCTCACCCTTCCAGTCGATGAGGTGGGCCGGCGTGTCACCGTCGAGCCCTTCCCACCACACATCACCCTCGTCCGTCAGCGCAACGTTGGTAAAGATCGAGTTTGCCCTGATCGATGCCATCGCGCTCGGGTTGGTCGACATCGAGGTGCCCGGTGCGACACCGAAATACCCGGCTTCGGGGTTGATCGCGTAGAGCACCCCATCTTCGGCCGGCTTGATCCAGGCGATGTCGTCGCCAACCGTGGTGACCTTCCAGCCCTCATCGGCAAACGCCGCTGGCGGCTCGATCATCGCGAAGTTCGTCTTGCCGCACGCACTGGGGAACGCCGCACCCAGGTAGGTCTTCTCTCCGTCCGGATCGGTCACGCCCATGATCAGCATGTGCTCGGCCAACCACCCCTCGTCGCGGCCCATCGTGGACGCGATTCGCAGCGCCAAGCACTTCTTGCCCAGCAAGGCATTTCCGCCGTAGCCACTGCCGTATGACCAGATCGACCGCTCTTCTGGGAAGTGCACGATGTACTTCACATCGGGGTTGCACGGCCACGGGACGTCGGTGTCGCCCGGTGCGAGCGGCGCTCCAACGGTGTGCATGCACGGGATGAATTCGCCATCGGTGCCGAGCGCATCGAGAACGGCTGCACCCATCCGGGTCATGATCTTCATGTTCACGGCGACGTACGCCGAATCGGTGATCTCGATGCCGATCTGGGCGATCGGCGACCCGATCGGGCCCATGCTGAACGGGATCACGTACATCGTGCGGCCCTGCATACACCCGTCGAAGAGCTTGCCGAGCTTGTCCTTCATCTCGGCCGGCTCCATCCAGTTGTTGGTGGGACCGGCGAGTTGCTTGGTTCGGCTGCAGATGAACGTCCGGTCCTCGACGCGGGCGACATCACTCGGGTCGGAGCGAGCGAGGAAGCTGTCAGGGCGCAACTCGTTGTTCAGTCTGATGAACGTTCCGGCATCGACGAGTTCCTGCGCGAGCTGGTCGTACTCCTCGTCGGAGCCGTCACACCAGTGAACCGCGTCGGGCGTGCACAGGTCGACCATGTCGGCGACCCAGGAGCGAAGAGATTCGTGGTGGAGGTTCTCGGGAGTATTCACCATCCGATTATGCCCGCAAAGTCGGCCTCCGGTAGGGCCCGAGGTCCCTTTTGTCGGTCACGATGGGCAGCAATGGACAGCACCGACGCCACCCACATCGAACGACGATTGGGCGGTGCGCTCGAACCCGTCATCGGCTCGGTGTACTTCTCTCCCGAGTGTCACGAGAACTACGTCGATCTGGGCTTCGACCCGTCGCCTGCAACACGTGGAGGCGTCGCCCTTCCCGATGGCATCGCGTATGCGACAAGTCGCGGTGCGCTGCTCGGTGACGTGCGGGGTGCCGTCGTCGCTGCCGCGTTCGGAGTGTTCGAGCCGCACGGAATTGCCGCCGCGGCCGACCACGGCTGGACCATCACCGACGCTGCTTCGGTACTCGCTGGACGCGAGTCTGGAGCAATTGCACAGCTCGAGCGCATCTTGGGCCCCAACCCGGGCGGGCATTCACGCGTCGAGGAGTTGCTGCGGCGAGCCGTCGACAGCCTCGCGATCGGCCCGAGGGCATTGGCGGCTGGAGCTGCGGCAGCACCCATCACGGATCATCCGCTCGGACAGATCTTCCGGTGCGGCGACATCATCCGTGAGTTCCGCGGTGACTCGCACAACGCCGCGTGGGCCGCCGCCGGCCTCGACGCCACACAGATCGGGCTCCTCACCGAGCTGTACTGGGGCCTACCGCTGCGCAGCTACACGCGCACCCGTGGTTGGAGCGTCGAACAGTTCGACACCGCCGAGGAGGAGCTGCGATCCCGAGGATTGATCGACGCCGACGGAGAGTTCACCGCAGCGGGACGGGCCGCACGTGAGGCGATCGAGGTGGCCACGGACACGCAGATGGCTTCCGTGATAGGACGGCTCGGAGATGACACAACCGAGCTCATCGCGCTGCTCGCCCCGTGGGGAGCAGCAATCCGGTCAGCTGGCGGATACCTGTCGTCCGGCCCGCACGACCTCGCCGCTGGCTGATCAGCCGCGCCAGACTTCAGGGCGACGCAGCCAATAGCATTGAGGTCGTGAACTCGTCTCGATCTGTGCTCTCAGCGGCCGTCCTCGTCGCACTCACCCTGTCTGCTTGTGGCTCCGACGCCACCTCGACGTCCGACACGGAGCCACCGGGCACGACAATCTCCGCCGCTGCAGGTATTCGGCTGGTTCAACCCGACGAGGCCGCCGCGACCATTGCCGACTCACCCGAGGACCTCGTCATCCTCGACGTACGTACCCCCGAGGAATTCGCCGAGGGGCACATCGACGGCGCGGTGATGATCGATTTCTATCGCGATGACTTCGCAGCCGAAGTCGCGAAGCTCGACCCTGATGTGCCGTACGTGCTGTATTGCCGCTCGGGCAATCGGAGCGGCCAGACCACTGCGCTCATGACCGAACTCGGCTTCAACGCCGTCGATGATGTCGACGGCGGAGTCCTTGCTTGGCAGAACGCCGGGCTTCCACTGGTCACCGAGTGACGGCCACTGCATGACGTTCCTCAGATGACGGAGCGCGTCACCGGCTGGGCGTTCGTGGCTGCCCAAGCTGCGTTGATCGTGGCACTGGTGCTGATCCCGTCAGCCGACCACTACCCAACTCCGGATTGGCTCGGAGCGACGGCAGATGTCGTGTTCTGGATCGGCGTTGGTCTTGCCGTGATCGCCGGCGCATACCTCGGGCGTTCGCTCACCGCCACGCCGGTTCCCACCGCTGCCGCGACACTGAAGACCGCCGGCCCGTACAGGTGGGTACGCCACCCGATCTACACGGGCGTGGTGCTCATTGTCGTCGCCATGGCAGTTCGGTCAGGCAACGTGGTCGGCCTGCTGCTCGGTGTCGCGACGATCGTGTTCTTCCACTGGAAGGCGGCGTGGGAGGAGCAACGGTTGCGCGATCGGTTCGAGGCGTACGCGGACTACGCCGCACGCACGCCGCGGTTCATCCCGCGACCCTGGTGATCATGTCGACGTGGACGCCATTGCTTCCTGCCACGCCCCGTAGCCACCAATGATGTCGGACACGTCGGCGAAGCCCGCTTGTCGCAGCACGCTCGCCGCGACCGACGACCGATATCCCCCGGCGCAGTAGACGACTGTCGGAGCTTCCGGGTCGAGTTCGTCGATCCGCGCCGGAAGCTGGCCGACAGGAACGGTGGCGGCACCCTCGATCGTTCCGTGCTCGAGCTCGCCCGGGTTGCGAATGTCGACGAGCTGCAGCCCCTCGATGTCATCGCGCTGTTCATCGAACTGGACGGCAGTCAGCCGCGAGGCCCGCTCGACCCGATCGGCGTGGTGGGCCATGACGTCGAGCGGATGTTCGAGGAAGCCGACGACACGATCGAAGCCAATGCGAGCGAGCCGGTTCTTCGCCTCGATCTCGAAGCCAGCGCCGACGACCAGCAGGATGTCGACGTCGCTCGGGATCACAGAGCCGGCGAACTCGGCGTAGCGGCCGTTGAGCCCGACGTTGATCGAGCCGGCGAGATGCCCGTGGGCGAACTCATCGGGATCGCGCCCGTCGATGATCATGGCTCCGCTATCGACCAGTCGGTCGAAACCGTCGAGGTCGAGCGGGTCGGGCGACGCATGCTCGTCGAGCAGTTCCCGGTCTTGCCGATTGAGCACGGCGTCGTAAATGAAGTAGCTGGGAGCTGGCGGCTGGCCCTCGGTGACCAGATCGAAGAAGGCCTGCTTGTCGTCCGCGAGCAGCGCGTAGTTGGTGATGCGCTGCACCCCGATCGTGGACCAGGTGTCGGTCGACAGGTTCTTGCCGCAGGCGCTCCCCGCGCCATGTGCCGGATACACCTTGGTGGCGTCGGGCAACGTGAGCAGCTTGTCGTGCAGGCTGTCGTACAACTGGTCGGCGAGCTCTTCGCGGGTGAATCCGATCGACGACAGCAGGTCGGGCCGTCCGACGTCGCCGATGAACAGCGTGTCGCCGGTGAGCACACCGTAGGGCTCGGCATCGCCAGCGTGCTCCCACACGACGATGCTCACCGACTCGGGCGTGTGTCCGGGAGTGTGGCGAATCTCGAGAACGATGTCTCCGAGTTCGATGCGTTCGCCATCGGCCAGCTTGCGCGACGGAAACTCGGTCTCGGCCACCGACGAGTAGGCGATCTCGGCGCCCGTTGCTGCGGCGAGTTCGAGGTGACCCGACAAGAAGTCGGCGTGGAAGTGCGTCTCGATGATCAATTCGATCGTCAGACCAGCCTCGGCCGCGTCACGAACGTATTCATCGGTGTCACGACGTGGATCGACCACCACTGCTCGGCCTGACGATTCGTCACCGATCAGGTATGACGCCTGCGAGAGGCAATCGAGGTAGTACTGCGTGAACTTCATCGTTGTGCTCCTTCTGAGAGCTCAAGTATTCCACCTGTGAGATTGACGACGTCAACAAAGCCGGCGCCGGCGAGGAACTCGGCCGCTTGCGCACTCCGACCACCGCTCCGACACAGGACGACCGTGCGTCGATTCGGGTCGAGTTCGGCCAGCCGGTTGGCGAGCTGGTCGAGCGGGATGTTGCGTGCCGTGGCGATGCCCTGTTCCGCGACTTCGACGGGCTGACGGACATCGATGAACTGCGTGTCTGGGTCCACAACCGACGAGTAGTTGTTGACCGGATGGTTGCGATACGAGGGCATCATGACGTCGCCCGCATGTCGTCGAGCACGCCGTCGATGTCGCACCCTGCACCACGGTTGTACGGCAGCCTGCCGAGCGCATTGCCCATCGCACAGGTGTTGGACACCGCCGAGAACGTCAATCCGGTCGCCACGGCTCCGGCGAGCCACTTCGCTCGAGGCACCGCGACGGACAGCAGGATCCCGACCAGCGAGATCGAGCCGGCGACCATGCGGACCTGTCGGTCCATGGCCCACGTCTCTGACGATCCACGAAGGACGTCGCCGCCGGCTGCGAGCCAACCATCGATTCCACCGTCGAGCAGGTGCAACTGTGTCTTGCCGGCACTGCTGAGCTTCGCGTGGGCCTGGTCGGCACGCGCCCCGGACTTGCAGACGAGCACGACTGGATGGTCGACCCCGGCGAGGTCGCTCGCGTGTTCGGCGAGTGTGTCGAGAGGGACGTTGTACGACCCTTCGATGTGGACGCTGGCGAACTCTGCGCCGCTTCTGACGTCGAGGATTCTGAGGGCCGGGTCATCGGCGAGCAGTTGACGAAGCGTCGCCGCGTCGATCACGTCGGCACCGAGTAAGTCTGTTGGGCGGTCAATGGTTGTGGTCATATGTTGCTCTCCTGATTGAAGATGTCGAATGGGATGGAACGATGGGTCGGTACGGCGTCACACGCCGAGGACGGTCGAGGCCGCGGTGTAGAGGCCGACGACCCCGAGCATGATCGCAAAACTCCGGGTGAGGCGATCGGCATCGACGTCGGCAGTGACCCAGGCACCGATGACGACGCCGATCGTGACGGTGACGAGGAAGGGCAGCACAACCGCCCAGTCGAAGCCGAGGTCTCCGCTGCGCATGGCAAGCGCCATCGCTGCGTTGACGACGATGACGACCAGCGAGGTACCGATCGCCTCCTTGGCAGGAAAGCCGAGCAACAGCGTGAGCGCCGGAACCACGGCGAATCCGCCGCCCACTCCGAACAGGCCGGTCAGCAATCCAACGGCTGTCGCTGCCAAGGCGAGCTTTGACAGCGCCGCAACCGAAAGGTCCGGGCGGCTTCGCTTCACCGTCGGTTGGGCAGCAACGAGCGTGGAGCCTCCGGCCGTCGCATCGATGACCGGTTCGATCTCTACGGACTTCGAACCAACGCTCCGATACATCCGGACAGCGACAAAAAAGATCAACACCGCGAAGGCACCGAGCAGGACGCGTTCGTCAACTTGTCGATTGATGAGCGTTCCGACGCGGGACCCGACGACGCCGGCGAGGCCAAACGCAATCCCAGCGCCGAGTCGGACGTTGCCGTTGCGGAAGTGGCCGATCACCCCGAACGCTGAGGCAATGCCGACCACCAGCAGTGAGGCAGTGGTCGCATCCTGGGCCTGCATTCCCGCGACGAAGACAAGGATCGGGACGGCCAAGGTCGACCCTCCTCCACCGAGTGCTCCCAGTGAGCCCCCGACGAGGAATCCAAGCAGGATCGCGATGATTTCACCGGTCATGCTGCACCGTCGATGATGTGTGGTTCTTTTTCATGCACATATGACCGTACAATCTGTACGTACATTTTGCAACCCCTCTCACCAGGGCAAATACTGCCGAGTGCGAGCAACCCTCAAGATTTCCTGATCGCTGAAGCACATTCTGTGAGTAGAGTCTGTTTGTCCGGATCTTTCCCACGCCTCGTTCCGGACGACGAAAGGAACCCCGTGACTCTCGACCGAACCAGTCCCATGCCGCTCTGGGCGCAGCTCGAGTCCGACCTCAAGCGTCGGCTCGATGCGGGAGAGTTCGACGAGCGCTTCCCCACCGACCATGAGCTCGTCGAGCAGTACGGCGTCAGCCGCCACACCGTGCGCGAAGCGATCAGCCACCTGAACCGATCGGGCGTCTTGCGCCGCGAACGTGGCCGAGGCACCGTGGTCAACCGCAGCGAATTCGAGCAGCCCCTCGGCGCGCTGTACAGCTTGTTTGGATCGATCGAGTCGTCGGGAGCAGTCCAACGCAGCG
>CAXMZV010000133.1:0-8976 GCA_964199985.1 Candidatus Ilumatobacter isfjordensis
TGCCGACGTCGCGATCAGCCGTCTTGGTGCGAGTGACATCGATTCCGTCGAGCAGCACTCGCCCACGCACGACGTCGGTGAACCCGGCAATCGTGCGAATCAAGCTGGTCTTTCCGCTCCCGGAGGGACCGATCACGCCGACGAATTCGCCGTCGGCGATGGCGAGTGACACGTCGCTGAGCACGATGGTCCCGCCGACCGCAATCGTCACGTTGTCGAACTCGACCGAGGCCATGTGCTCAGCCTCCGCCACCGGTGACGCCGAGAACCCAACCTTCTTCGTCGACCACCGTCGACCTCACCGCGTCGTCGACGCCCGGCCGGAACAGCATCCGCAGCTGACCATCAGCGTCCAGTTGCCAAAGTCGCCGCGCTGTGGACTCGACCTGTGCAGCGTCCTTGATCACGCCGGGAGGCACCGTCACATCCCACAACGACGGCCACACTTCAGCGACCACGAGGTCCGTCGGTGGCGGCACGCCGAGGCCGGTGTCAAACGGCCACACCGCAAGACGCGACCCGAGGTTCCACCGCAGCCGTTCAAGGGCGGCAATTCCGACGAGGCTTTGACTTGCGACCGCACCGGCCCCGAGCAGCTGCCAGCACGAGAACGGGTGGTGGCCGTCGCTCCGCAGTTGTTGCTCCACGGTGCGCCACTCCTGCGGCCAGCCCTCGGCGCGACTCGGCTTTGTCGTCGTGAGCGACGCGCTCGCCTTCGACGGCGGGCAGCCCCAGAACGGCCCCGCCGGCACCTGCGCACCACGCCCACTCTCCACCATCGACTCGTTCAACCGCTGGGCGACATTGAATCGATTGTTCTGGTTCTTGTCGTCGTCGACGATCGATGCGCCGAGATGTGACCACATCGCAGCCCACGGCACACCGACGAGGCCGGCGAGTTCTGCTGTTCCCGACGGAAAGCCAAGTGAGAAGTCAACGCCGAGGAGCGTTCGTCGGCCCGGCTCCGCAAGCGCTGCCATCTCTCCGAGGGCAGCCCGGCGCGTCGCTGGATTGCTCAACGTGCAGACACCACCGTCAAACACGGCGACCCAGATCGAGTCAGGGCCAATCTTGGGCGAGGCGTTCGCACTCCAGTCGACCACGGCGATGCGGTCGAAGAGCGGCGGACTCATGTGTAGCCCGAAGGACGTCAGGCCAACACGGTGGTGACCGCAGCAAAGTGCAGCCCCGCTGCCACCACGGTGAACGAGTGCCACACCTCGTGGTAGCCGAAGGTGAGCGGCCACGGATTGGGCCGTTTGATGAGCAGCACCGGGAAGCCAACGGTGTAGGCAATGCCGCCGGCGATGATCAGGCCCAACTGCACCGACGTGAGGTTGTCGATCAGCGCAGGAGCGGCCACGACCAACGCCCACCCCATAATCGGGTAGAGCGCGTAGCCGAGCCATTGCACCCGACGGAATCCGCCCAGCTTGATGGTCATACCCAGCACCGCCATGGCACCAACGGCTGAGAGCATCGGAATACCCCATTGCGGAGGAAGCGCAACGAGACACACGGGCACGTAGGTTCCGGCGATCAGCAGATAGATCATCGTGTGATCGAGGCGCTGCATGATGCGTCGAACGCGGTCCGTCTTGGCCAGGCAGTGGTATGCAGCGGACGTGCCGAAGACCAACAGCAGGGTGGCGGCGTAGATCGCGGCCGAGGTGCGCTCCGCAGCACGTTCAGACACTGCGATCAACACGATCCCGGCCGGAATGGAGGCGACGAACGCCCACGCATGCATCCGACCACGCCACACTGGACGCTCGTACAGCGGCATCAGGTCGTGACCAAGGCTCATGACATCACCGTACTGCCCTCACTCGGACACCTCGGCGCGTGCGACGGTTCATTTTCGTGAGCTTGCTGCAGACACTGCACGCAGGAACCTCACGAAAACGGCAGGAACGGGGCGAGCGGCGTCAGCCGGCCAACCGGGTCATGAGCTCGGTGACCGCATCGCCGTACTTGTCGAGCTTTGCCGGGCCGACACCCGAGATCTTTGCCAGCTCCGACTTCGAAGTGGGCGCCATCCGGGCGATCGACACAAGGGTCTTGTTGTCGAACACCACATAGGCAGGCTTACCGTCGCGTAGCTGGTTGCGGAGTTCCTTCAACGCGGCGAAGCGTTGCTGGGCCGCCTCGTCGAGGTCGGCAGTCGGATCGGCCTTCGACGGCGACGCTGCTCGTTTCACCGGGTCCGGGCGGTGCGAGGACACGACGGTCCGTTCGGCCGGATCGGTGGATGGCTCCGTGGTGAGCTCAGCGACGAACGGGCTGGGCGATGGACCGGTGACGATCGTGGCGTGCTCGCTGGCGCGGGTGATGGCCACGTGGAACAAACGGCGTTCCTCCTCCACGTCTTCAGCGAGACGGTGGGGATACTGCTCGGCGTCGGCGAGGTGAACCACGACGTGCGGCCACTCCTGGCCCTTCACCCGATGGACGGTGGACAAGGTGACGCCACCAGGCTGGCGTCGAACGGCCAGGTGCTCGCGCAGCCAGGCCTCGAATGTGGCGGCGTCGTCGTGCAGGGCCGCGAGATGTTGGACTGCGGTGAGATCGTCGCCTTGCGCTGCACGGTTCATACCGCGACGATGGGCGTCGAGTGTGCCGACGGCACCAGCGAGACCGATACGGTCGATCAACGTCAACACCAGATCCGAAGTCGAGGCCCGATCCTTCACCATCTGTTGCAGCGTCTGGATGTCGGCCGCGAAGTCGGTGACCCGTTCCTGGTCGCGTTCGGTGTTCAACCGCCCGGCGAGTCGGTGCAGATCGACGATGCTGCGCTGTTCGCACACCCAGTCGTTGATCCGCGGATGGAAGGACCGCGAGGGACGGCGGAGCGCCTCGCGAATGTCGTCGGGACCCAGGACGTCGCGAGTTGCGAGTCGGAGCCAAGCGAGGACTGACCGCACCGCGGTTCGATCGGCGAACTCCAAGCCGACGCCGCCCGAGATCGGGATGCCGTTGACAGCGAGTGCGACCTGCACCGGGGCGAGCAGCGCATTGACGCGCGTGAGGACGGCAACGTGATCAGCCGAGGCACCACCGCGCAGCGCGTCTTCCACGGCGCGCTGCGTCGCGCTGATCGGGTCGACCGCCATGTCGACCTTCCAGCCGGCAGCATCGGTTGAATTCGCTCGAATGGTCTTGGCCACGCGTCGACCGTTGTGGCGGAGCAGCCGATCGACGATGTCGACGATGCCGCCAGGACACCGATAGTTGACCTCGAGCGGATGTGTGCCGGCGCCCGGAAACAGATCGGCGAAGTCAATCAGCCAGGCAGGGTCAGCGCCGTTGTAGCCGTAGATGGTCTGATCATCATCGCCGACGCCGAACACCGCGCCGCCGGGTGATGCGAGCAGGCGGATGAGCAGCAGGTGAGCAGGCGTGAGGTCCTGGAACTCGTCGACGAGCATCAGACGACATGCTCGCTGAGCGGCGCGTCGCGCGTCAGGTTGCGAGAGCAGGACCAGCAACGCCCGATGGATCTGATCGTCGAAGTCGACGGCCTTCTTTCGTTCCAGAGCAGCCCTATAGGCAGGCCATGCCGCAGCAAGACCATCGACGTCGCCGTCATAACGGGCCTCGGCGTCCCCTGGGTCGACCAGGCCCAGACGGATCAGGCTCAAGGCCTCGATCCATGGGGCAACCGGGTCACTGTTGCGGCGCCGCGGGAACGACACGAGGTCGCCGATGATGCGCCTGACGTCGACCTCGTTGATCGTGTTCCATCGGGTCGGTTGCGGCGCAAAGGGTGCTGAGCCATTGACAATGGCAAGGGCCATTGCGTTGAGTGTGCGTACTTGCAGCCCCGGGAGGTCAGGCGTGCGTTCGAGCATCTCCTCTTGGGCGCGCTTGTTGAACGCCACGAGACTGACGGCGCTGGCCGGCAGGTTCCAGACCCGGAGTAAGTGACGCGCCCGTTCGGTCAGCACACGCGTCTTACCTGACCCGGCGGGGGCGATGATTCGTGCTGCGCCTCCTGGATGGGAGACTGCCGCCAGTTGGTCGGGAGCGAGATCGGCGTCGGACACGTTGGCGCCAGGCACAACGAATGACCGGTGCTCAATGGCAACAGCGTGCAGGACGGCGACGCCATCGACTGGGTCGGTGTGCCGGACCGGACCAGCATCGAGCCACACGACATCACCGTTCGGCGTCCGGATGTCTCCGGGCTCCTCTGGGCCCGATGCGGTTGCGCCGAGCGCTATCGCCTGGTCAAGTGCGACCCACATCGGTGTCTCGCCACGCAGATCAACGGCGTTGGCCCACACGAGGTGATGCAGCTCTTCGAGTTCGAAGGTGAAGTCGGCGCCGACTTCGTAGGGCTGCGCGTCGGTCTTCAGCTTGGGCTGACGGTCGAAATCGGCATCGAGTTCGATGACAACGCGGCGGCGGCTGTGGTGTGCCGACCGGAGGGCCGTGAGCGCACTCCCCGGATCAGCGAGCGTGTCGGCCGCGATGACCACCCGTTCGGCATCGACCCATGGCGCTGCGGCCTCGTCGCCAGCGCACACCACGGCGTGCCGCGCCAGGATGTCGGGCCCAGGTCTGGCGGGAGCCGCTCCCCGAGGGAAGTCCTTCGTTTCGGCGGCCGCACGCGGCATCGACCGGGCGGGAGCGGCCCCTCTCGATTCAGTACGGCCTGTGGAGCGAGGCTCGGCGGTCGGCTCCGGGCCTGCTGCGGCCGCCGACGCACCGTCGGGAAGCCCCCCATCGTCAAGCGGGACCTCTTGCTGTCCGTTGTCGTGCCAGCACTGGCGAATCTGCGCGGGCGAGTCGTGCTCGCCGTTGCAGTACGCGCACACAATCGCCATGGACGCCGACTGTAGCGAGCTGACCCTGCCATCGCACACACGTTCGATTTGCTGAACCAGTTTTGTCGGGCACGATGTCGCGCAGCGCGAGACTGCCCGAATGACCTTCGTTCACGGCCGACCGATCACTCAGAACCGGCCCGAGTTGGTGCTGATCCGGCATGGCGAAACAGAATGGAGCCGCTCCGGCCAACACACCGGGCGCACCGACCTGCCACTCACCGAGACCGGACGGACCGAGGCGCGTTCGATTTCGGCAGCTGTTGCAGACTTCGACTTCTCGCACGCCTTCGCGAGTCCGCTGCAGCGCGCCTGGGAGACGGCTGAAATCGTCGGGCTGGCCCCGGTCCGTGACGATGACCTGCTGGAATGGGACTACGGGCAGTACGAGGGCATCACGACGGCCGAGACGCGCCAGAAAATCCCGGACTGGTCGGTGTGGACGCACAAGATCATCGGCGGCGAGTCAGTGGACGAGGTCGGCGCACGTGCCGATCGGGCCATCGCCCGGTTGTCGGATCTCGACGGCCCGGTCGCCGTCATCGCTCACGGGCATTTCCTCCGCGTCTTCGCCGCTCGTTGGCTCGACCTCGACGCCCGCGAGGGCCGGCGGTTCGTGCTGAACACGAGCACGTTGTCGCTGCTCGGTTGGGAGCGCGAGAACCGCGTCATCAGACGCTGGAACGATCCGTGCGGCTGGTGACTGTCCCATCTTGCCCCAGGCAAAATCGGACAGCGGGTCAGGCGGCGGCGGTGGTCTGCTCGCGGCGACGGAGTCGGGCGACGACGAGGAACGCTGCACCGAACAGCACGAGTCCACCGCCGATCAGCAGCGTGCTCGATGTTGCGTCGGTACCGGTCTTCGGAATGTCACCGGGATCTGTGACCGTGATGCTGATGGTGAGAATCGTGCCGTCTTCCAGGATCGCCGTCACGTCGTAGCGCCCGGGCGTCGGGGGTGAGATGAACGTGACCGTCGCCACACCAGTTCCGTCGCAGATCACGGTGATCGGATCATTGCCGACGAGGTAGAACGTGACCGTTTCACCGGGGGTGCAACCGGTGACCGTCGCGTCGAACGGCGTCGATGGCGGCAAGTCGTCTTCGGAGACGTCGAGCACCGGAATGTCAGGCGGATACGCCGCTGCAGTCGATCCGAAACTCAACGCCGCCACCAGGGCGACGAGCAGAGCGACCCAGCGGGCCATCAATCTCGGAGATGCTGCATGCTGCACGGGCGCAAGGCTAGCAGCGGTCCTCCCCGGCACCTGTGACGCCGTCGGCCGTTCCGGTCCGATGGGTAGGCTCCACGACACGATGCTGTGCACCGGGGCACTCTCCACGTCCCGCCTGCCGAGCGGCGGTGCCCCATGAGGCGGGTACGCGTCGACGAACGACGGTGCGCAGCGATTGCGGCAGCCTCCGGCCTGGCAGCGACATTCTCGGATGCCTCGCCGACCGGCGCCGCCGGTACGGATGCTGTCGTCGTCGCTGTGTCGGTTGCCGCGACGGCCTGGCTGGCGGCATCGGCGCCATGGTGGGCACTGGCACTCGTCGGCGGCATCGCAGCATTCGCCGGGTTCGCGCCTGTTGCGATCGGTTTTGGCACTCTCGGCGCGGGCATTGCGTTTGCGATCGGCGCCACGCAATCCGACGCAAGCACGGCTCGAACTGCGTCGGCAGGTTGCTCGCTGGTGGCCTTGTGCCACCTACAGATCGGTGGATTCTTCGGCGCGAGCGCGCTGATCGGTCTGGGGTGCGCCGGCTTGCTGATCGGTCTTGGATTGGCTCGTCGTAAACGCTCCCACCGCCGATTGGTCAGACGCGTCGCCATTGGCCTCGGTGCATTCGTCGCCATTGCCTCGATCGCCGCTGGGGCGTCGCTCCTGGGCGCTCGCGGCGGCTTGGTCGAAGGCCAAGAGTTCTTCGAGGCCGGCGTCGAGCATTTACGCGACGGCGAGACCGCCGCCGCCGCCACCGACTTCGACCGGGCCCGAGACGCATTCGCTGCTGCCGACGGAACCATGACCCGTCCGTGGACCCACTTTGCACGCCTCGTTCCTGTCGTTGCCCAGCATCGTGACGCCGGTGCGGCGGCAGCCGAGTCTGGACGGCGCGCCAGTGCTGACGTCGGCGCGCTCTCGGCGGTGCTCAATGTGGACGCCCTTCGACCAGAGTCCGGGCGATTCGACCTCGACACGATCCGTCTGCTCGCCGATCCGGTCAGCACCGCACGCCGCACCCTGGTCGCCGTCGGCGACAAGATCGAGGCGGTCAACTCGCCATGGCTGATCGGGTCGCTCCAAGACCAGGTGGGCACCGCAGAGCAGGAGTTCGCCGACAACATCGGAACCTTCGACGCGCTCGCGGCCGCCTTCGACCGGGCTCCCGCACTGCTCGGCGCGGACGAACCTCGCCGCTACTTCGTCGCATTCACCACGCCCGCCGAAGCACGCGGCACCGGCGGATTCATGGGCAACTTCGCGGTCCTCACAGCCGACGACGGTTTGGTCACCCTGAGCGATTTCGGGCGAACACTCGATCTCAACCGAGGGTTCCCGAACCGTACGGTCACTGCGCCACCCGACTGGCTCCGGCGATGGGGCCGGTACGGATTCACGAATGGCCCAGGTGGCACCACGGGCCCAGAACCGTGGTCGAACATCACCGCCTCACCGCACTTCCCGTCCACCGCAGCAGTCATCGCGTCACTCTTCCCGCAGAGCGGCGGCACTGAGGTCGACGGCGTGATCGCGATCGATCCGTATGTCCTCCAATCCTTCGTCGGCTTCACCGGTCCGATCACGATCGAGAACACGGATCAACAGGTGACCGGGAACACCACCGCACAGTTCCTGCTGTTCGATCAATACGCGATCGACAGTGACGAACGCAAAGACGCTCTCGAACAGGTCGCAACCGAGACAATGACGCAACTCCTCGACGGAGCCCTGCCCGACCCGGCAGTGCTCGCCGATGAGCTCGGGCCGCTGGTCGAAGCCGAACGTCTCGTCGCCTGGATGGCCGAACCCGACGATCAGGCCCTGATCGAGGAGATTGGACTGTCTGGCGCGCTGCCCGAGCTCGACGGGGACACTGATGGATTCTCGGTCGTCATCAACAACGCCGGAGCCAACAAGCTCGACGCGTTCCTCACGCGCGACATCGGGTACGTCGCAACGTACGACGCGGAATCAGCGGAGACCACGGTCGACGGCAAGCTCACGATCACGTTGACGAATTCGGCGCCGACATCGGGGCTCCCTGATGGCGTGATCGGCAACTATGTCGGTGAGGACATCGGAACGAATCGGTCGCTCGTCACGCTCTACACGGCAGCGCCGGTCGAATCGGTCGTGATGGACGGCTCCCCGGTGGCGAAGGAGCCAGGAACCGAGGCAGGGTGGAACACGACCACGTTCGTCGTCAGCACCGCGGCAGGTGCGGCGAGCGAAATCGTCGTCCAGCTCGATGGATCGCTCCGCGACAACGACGGCGAGATGCGGCCGCTCGAGCGCGACCCTGATGCTGCCAACGGCCCCGGCCTCGTCGTCAGAACTCAGCCTCTCGTCGACACGCCCACCTACCTGATCGAGACTGTCGACTCGGACGGCCGATTGCTCGTCGATCACTCCGGCGCGATCACCGGAGCGGCATGGTGGGAGCCCACGTAGTCAGTCGTCGTGCTGGCCGACGAACTCTGCACTCGTCATCGTCCGGCCGTCCGTGATGCCGCGGCGGCTGAGGATGGCCGCAGGTGTGCGCAGGAGGATCTGCAGATCGAGCCAAGGAGAGGCCTGCTCGACGTAGTCGGCATCGTGGGCCAGCTTGGCCGGCCAGTCGACGCCGTTCCGGCCGTTGACCTGCGCCCATCCCGTGAGCCCCGGACGCGCCTCCAACCGTCGGCGCTGGGTCGGCGAGTAGCGGTCGTTGTAGTGCAACAGGAGCGGTCGCGGCCCGATCAGGCTCATGTCTCCACGTACGACACACCAGAGTTGCGGCAACTCGTCGAGGCTGCTGGCACGGAGGCGCACACCGAACTGGGTGAGTCGGTCCTCGTCGCTCAGCAGATCACCGTCGACATCGACCGATGTCGTCATCGTTCTGAACTTCAACAGCTCGAACGGCTCACCGCGCAGGCCAG
>CAXMZV010000134.1:0-8952 GCA_964199985.1 Candidatus Ilumatobacter isfjordensis
CCCCCACGCCCTTTCGGACACCAGCACCTGAAGCTGGCGCGTCTGCCATTCCGCCACTCGCGCAAGTGGAGCCCAAACGATAACGCAGCGCCCACGCGATCCCCACCCGCGTTCTGCAGACGTTCTCCGCTGCTGGGGCGGGGCTTTGTCTGCGGAACCAGGCCGGTGCGGTTTTCGGCCCGAGGTGAACCGGTGTGGTCAGTGCCGGTTGTGGGGCGTGCTCAGGAAGTATCCTGGCTCGCCTCATGGGATTGCAATCAATGGAGAGGCGCTTGGAGCGTATGGTCGAGGGTGTGTTCTCTCGTCGTCGCCGCGGCTCCATCCGTCCCATCGAGCTCGGGCGCCGTCTCGTTCGTGAAATGGACGACAATCGCTCGGTCGACGTCAAGGGCCGGCGCATCGTCCCCAACGATTTCACGGTGCTCCTGAGCCCGACCGATCACGCCGGTTTTAGTGACATTGAAGACGCCCTCACCACCGAGCTCGGCGAGGCCGCACGCGAGTACGCCCGCGAAGAGAGCTACCACTTCATGGGCCCGGTCCTCGTCCGGCTCACCGTCGACAACAATCTCAAGCCCAGCCGCTTCGGCATCAGCTCGCAACTCAAGCAGGCCGCTGGCGGTCTTGGTGCCGGGTCGCTGGTGCTGCCGTCCGGCGAGCGAGTGGCCCTCGGCGAACATGTCACCACGGTCGGCCGTCTGCCCGAGTCGACGATCTCGATCAACGACACCAACGTCAGCCGCAACCATGCAGAGATTCGCACCGGCAGCGTCGCCTACGTCGCGATCGACCTCGGATCCACCAACGGCACGATGGTCAACGGTGTCCGCATCGTCGGCGAGCAGCGTCTCAATGACGGCGACATCATCAGCTTCGGTTCCACCCACGTTCGCTTCGAGGCGTCGTAACTCTGGCCCGCGCCAGCCAGCCATGACCGACCAAGTCCTCAACATCTTGAAGTTCGCTCTCCTTGGGCTGCTCTACCTCTTCTTCGCCCGCGTGCTGTGGGCCGTGTGGAGCGAAGTGCGCACACCGAAGCAGGGCACGGCCCCAGTGGCGCCCGGCTATCAGCGAGCAGGTGGGACACCGGCCCACGCGCCTCGCCCGCGGCAGGCGCCAGCAACGCAGCCAGGGCGCGTGCAGAAGGGCCGGTCCGGCCGCGTCGGACGACTCGTCATCCTCGAACCTCGCGCTCGTCGCGGCACCACGATTGCGATGCGGGGCGAGATCACGCTCGGTCGCGATCCGTCGTGCACGATCACGATCGACGACGACACGTTCATCTCGCAGCTGCACTTGCGGATGTACGACTTCGAAGGCCAGCCGATGCTCGAGGATCTCGGATCGACCAACGGGACGTTCCACAACGGGAGCAAGATCGTCGGCGCCAAACTGATGCACCCGGGTGATCGCATCCAGGTCGGCACCACCGTGATCGAGGCGCAGTGAGCCTGCGAACAAAGGTGGAAAAGTAACCATGGCGCAACTCAATTGGGGGTCGGCGACTCATGCCGGCCAACTCCGGCCACAGAACGAAGACAACCTCCTGGCGATCGATGGCGTGTACGTCGTTGCCGACGGGATGGGTGGCCACGAAGCCGGGGAGGTCGCCAGCCAGATCGCCGTCGAACGAGTTCGTGCTGACCTCGACACGAAGGAGTTGCCCGAGGCGTCGGCAGTGGTCGACTCGATCTCGAACGCGAACGGCGACATCTTCCGTGCCGCGATTACGAATCCTGGCCAGGCTGGCATGGGCACCACCATCACCGCCATCGCAGTGATCGGCGACAAGCTCGCGGGCCGCGGCGCACCAAACCTCGACGTCAACGACGACCCCGGCGAAGTGACCCCCGTGGTGCCGGCGGAGCCGTCCGAAGCACTCGTTCTTGCCAACGTCGGCGACTCGCGCACCTACCTGCTGCGTCACGATCGGCTGCGTCGCGTCACCATCGACCACAGCTACGTGCAGGAGCTGGTATCGACCGGCCACATCTCCGAGGATGAAGCCCGAACCCATCCGCGGCGCAACATCATCACGCGCGCGCTCGGCATCGAACCGGACGTCAAGGTCGACTGGTGGACGCTGCCGTTGATCCGCGGTGATCGCTTCCTGCTGTGCAGCGACGGTCTGGTCGACGAGGTCGACGACGGCGTCATCAAGCACACGCTCACCACACTCTCCGATCCGCAAGAAGCTGCGGACCGTCTCGTCGATCAAGCCAACGAGGCAGGCGGTCGCGACAACATCACGGTGATCATCATCGACGTGCTCGAAGGCGACGAACCGCCTGACCCCACGCAGGAGTTCGACGTCGTGCCCGTTTGGGCCGATGACGTCGACCCCACGCCAGCGGGCAGCTTGCAAGTCGATGCCGACAATCAGCCGTTCCCTCCGCCAGACCCTGATGCCGAGACGAAGCCGAAAGCCAAACGCTCCGATCGCGGTCCGAAGCGATTCCTCGCCCTGCTCGCGGTGGCCGCCATATTCGTGGCGAGCTTCGCCGCCTTCGCAGCGTGGGCGCGACGTGGCTACTACCTCGACTTCAACGACGATGACGTCGTCGCCCTCTACAAGGGTCGCACCGACGGCGTTCTGTGGTTCGAGCCGACGGAGGAGAACACCGGTCCATCGCGCGACATCCTCGACGACGAGAGCGTGGAGCTCGTCGAGGCTCAACCGCGCTTCGACACTCGCATCGAGGCTGCCGAGTTCATCCGTGAGGAACTGTCGACGATTCCCCCGCCGACCACCACGACCACCACTGTGGTGATCGTTGCCCCGACCTCGACCGTCCCGGCCACCACCACGGTGCCCTGACTCAGCCATGTCAACTCCTGTTGCGACCAACGACATCGGCCCCGCGTTCGCAGATCAAACCAGTCCGCGTTCACCGATCGCTCGCCGCCGCCGCAACACCGAGCTGACGCTGATCATCATGGCCGCCCTCATCACGGGCGTCGCCTACACCGTTGCTGCCCTCGGCACGAACGCCGAGATCCCACCCGGCATTGTCGTCTTCATCGGGATTCTCCTCGGGCTGCTGCTGTGCGCGCACGTCGTCGTCCGTCTGGTCGCCCGCGGCGCTGACGGCACGATCCTCCCGCTGGCCGCCTTGCTGCATGGCATCGGCTTCGTGATGATCACGCGTCTCGACGACCGGCTCGCAGGGCTGCAGGCGACGTGGAGTCTGATCGGTATCGGCGTCTTCGTCGGCACGCTGCTCATCGTCCAGCGCACGAGCGACCTCGCCAACCGTAAGTGGCTCTTCTTCCTCGGCGGGGCATTCCTCCTCCTGTTGCCGATGGTGCCCGGCGTCGGCCAGACGTTCAACGGCGCCCGCATCTGGGTCAGCCTCGGACCAATCAACTTCCAGCCGGGAGAGTTCGCCAAGATCGCCCTCGCCATCTTCTTCGCCGCCTACCTCGCCGAGCGCCGCGAGTTGATCGCCGCCATGACCTGGAAGGTCGGCCCGTTCCACCTCCCCGAACCGCGCTACATCCTGCCGGTCATCGTTGCGTGGGGATTCGCCGTCGTCGTCATGGTCGGCGAACGCGACCTCGGGTCATCGCTGCTGTTCTTCACGCTGTTCGTCGTGATGATGTGGGTGGCCACCGAGAACGCGGGGTACCTGCTCATCGGCGCCGTGCTGTTCGGCGCCGCCGCCTACTACTCGTGGTCGAACTTCACGCACGTGCAGACCCGCGTCACCAACTGGATCAACCCGTGGGACGACCCCCTCGACAAGGGCTACCAGATCATCCAGTCGCTCTATGGTCTCGCCGACGGTGGGCTGGTTGGCACCGGCCTCGGTCGTGGCAACCCGAACCAGGTGCCCGAGGCGCAGAACGACTTCATCTTCGCGTCGATCGGCGAGGAGTTCGGCCTGATCGGTGCCACGGCCATCCTGATGTCGTTCGTGCTGATCGTCGGCGCCGGCCTGCGCACGGCCCTGCGCACCGATCGCACCTTCGAGAAATTACTCGCCACCGGCCTCACCACGATCGTCGGCGTGCAGGCCTTCATCATCATCGGCGGCGTCCTGAAGGTGATCCCGCTCACCGGCATCACGCTGCCGTTCGTCAGCTACGGCGGCTCATCGTTGATCGCCAACTACATTCTCCTCGCGCTGCTGATCCGCGTCAGCGATTCCGCTGCACGTCGACTCAACGAACTTCCGGACGACCCGACCACCGGCGAGCGGTGGCAGGCGTGGCGACTCTCGCGCCGCATTCGCAAGGCGATCAAGCGCGGCGAAGTGCCGTCGGACTTCGTCGAGGTCGTGTCGTGAACAGGGCGATTCGGCAGCTCGCCCTGGGGCTGATGGTGTGCTACGTCGTGCTGTTCGTCGCACTCAACTACTGGCAGGTCGGCCAGAAGGAAGTGCTCGGCGCGAAGTTCGACAACACTCGCCAAGTCTTGCGCGAGTTCAACCGGCCGCGCGGCAACATCATCACCGCCGACGGCGTCGTCGTCGCCCGATCACTGCCCGACACAGTCAACGAGAACCTCAACTTCGTACGCGATTACCCGACCGGTGATCTGTTCGCCAACGTCAGCGGCTACTTCACGAAGGACTTCGGTTCGACGCAGGTCGAGCGCCAGTACGGCGACGTCCTCGTCGGCTCCACCGCGGCGCAGCAAGTGCGCGGCCTCGGCGACCTGCTCGAAGGCAATACTGACAACTCCGGCACAGTGCAACTCACGCTGCGCAACGACGCACAAAATGCCGCCAAATTCGCACTCGGCGGCCGCGAGGGTTCGGTCACGGTGATGGACCCGAAGACTGGCGCGATCATCGCGATGTACTCCAACCCGACGTACGACCCGAACACCTTCGTCGGCCAAGACTTCGAAGCTGCCCAACAGGCGATCACCGACCTGCAGAACGCCGATGGCAACCCGCTGCTCGCTCAGGCGTACCAGGAGCGGTACATGCCCGGGTCGACGTTCAAGGTCGTCACCACCGGCATTGGGCTCGAGGCCGGCGTGCTGTCACGCGAGACGAGCTTCCCGCGGGAACGCCAGTACGTCCCGCCGCAGACCAACGATCCCATCCAGAACTACAACGGCAGCCAGTGCGGCGGCGACATGGCTGAGGTGTTCCGACGGAGCTGCAACATCCCGTTCGCCAAGACCGCCATCGAGTTGGGCGTTGACCGGTTCGTCGCCGGCACCGAGGCATGGGGCATCGGCGAGGAGCTGCCGATCGATCTGCCCCGAGCAGCCACGAGCACGATCGGCAGCACCGAGAACCTCGACCAGACCCTCCCGTTACTCGCCATTCGTGGCTTCGGTCAGAGCGAGGACCAGATGGTGCCGCTGCACATGGCGATGGTCGCATCGACGGTTGCCAACGGCGGCAAGATGATGAAGCCCTACGTCGTCGAGGCGACCTTCGACAACGCCGGCCGCGAGCTCACCCGCACCGATCCCGAGGTGTGGAAGATGCCGATCTCGGCAGAGAACGCGGCACTCGAGACCGAGTTCATGATTGGCGTCGTCGAGTCGGGCACGGCCAGCTGCTGTCTCGACCTCGACGGTGGCATCCAGGCGGCCGCCAAGACGGGCACCGCAGAACTCGGCGTGGCCTCGAACCCCGACCTGTCGCACGCCTGGATCGTGGCCTTCGCTCCGGCCGAGGATCCGCAGTTCGCGGTCTCCGTCGTGCTCACCGACGTGCAGTCCACTCAGGACGTGTCCGCGACCGGAGGTCGCCTGGCCGGACCGATCGCCGAGGGCATGCTCAACTATCTACTCACCGGTGAGGGTGCGTCATAGTGCTCGGGGCAGCCGCGGTGGGCGCGGAACGACGTGATGCTTGGCACGACGTTGCCTGTAGGGGGCTGAAGGCCATGCGACGAACTCGTTCGATAGCGTGGTGCATCGCCATTTCGGCGGACAGGAAGCAGTGAGACAGCAGTGACTGACAACGGCGCGGCGACGGTCATCAACGACCGTTACGAGGTGCACAAGCGGATTGGACGCGGCGGAATGGCCGACGTCTTCTCCGCGCGCGACCTACTGCTCGACCGCCAAGTCGCCATGAAGGTGCTGTTCCCCGAGTTCGCCGTCGACGAGAATTTCGTTGAGCGGTTCCGGCGCGAGGCGCAATCGGCAGCCAACCTGTCGCACCCCAACATCGTGAACGTCTACGACTGGGGCAAGTTCGAAGGCACCTACTTCATCGCGATGGAGGAGGTGCAGGGGCGGACCCTCGCGGACGTCCTCAAGACCAACAAGCAGCTCACCGCCAAGCAAGCCGCGGAGATCGCGAGCGAGGTCGCTGCAGCCCTCGGGTTCGCTCATGATGGCGGTCTCGCACACCGCGACATCAAGCCCGCCAACATCTTGATCGGGTCGAACGGACAGGTGAAGGTCGCCGACTTCGGCATCGCCCGGGCGATGAACGCGCCGACCGAGGACAACCTCACCCAGGTCGGTTCGGTCATGGGCACGGCGACCTACTTCTCGCCCGAACAGGCGCAGGGTGCACAACCGGACCCACGGAGCGATCTGTACTCACTCGGCATCGTGATGTACGAGATGGTCAGCGGGCAACCCCCGTTCACCGGCGATAACCCGGTCAGCATTGCCTACAAGCAGGTGCATGACGCACCGCAGCCACTCGTGCAGCTCGTCGCCGATGTGCCACGGCCGTTCGAGGCGATCATCGCCAAACTCCTCGCGAAGGACCCCAAGCTCCGTTACCCGAGCGCCGGTGCGCTGCGCGACGACCTCCGGCGATTCCGCAACGACGAACCCGTTCAGGCACTCACCGCAGCGGCCAGCGCCCAGGGCCTCTCCGCTCCCGGTGCGGCAGCAACGGGTGCCATTGCCGCAGCCGTCGCTGCGGGGGCGACCACCGCTGCACCGGCCGTCCCGCCACGCGCTGGCAGCGTGCCGCAAGCCGGCATGTACGAAGCCGGCTATCCGCCGGGCGCTTCGCCCGATGCCATGTACTACGACGCCGCGTCGTCACGTACGGGTTGGTACGCGCTCGCAGCATTCGTTGCGCTGATCGCACTCGTCGTCGGCGGTGTGCTGCTGTTCCAGTCGCTCAATCAGGACGACCTGACTGCGGCCGAGCCTGTCTCGTTCGAACTCGCTGACTACACCAACCGACCGCGTGCCGACGTCGTCGCCGAACTCACGGACCTCGAACTGAACGTGCGCACCGAAGCCGAAGAGAACGGCAACTTCGGCATCGACTTCGTCATTCGCACGGAACCGCCGGCCGGCACAATCATCCTCGAGGGCCAGGAGATTGTCGTCTTCTTCAACCCCGACCCGCAGGTCACGCCCATCCCGAACGTGGTCGGCATCCCGATCGAGGACGCACGAATTCAGCTTGAAGCAGCAAGCTTCAACGTCGGCACCGAAACGATCGAGCAGACCGACCAGTTCGAAGAAGGAACGGTGCTCAGCATGAACCCGCCGGCGGGTACGCAGGCGAACGCCGAGGATTCCGTCGATCTCGTCATTGCCGGGCCGCCAGAGGGCGTGTCCGTTCCCGGCTTCCTCATCGGCCAGCCTGAGCAGGCCGCAATCGACGTGCTCGAGGGCGAGCCGTACAGTTTCGTCGTCACCGTTGCCCGCGTCCCGAGCAGCACGATCGCGGCCGGCACGGTCATCGAGATCTCCCCGGCGGCCAACACGCTCGTCCCTCGCGGTGGCGACGTCACCATCACCGTCTCCGATGGACCTGAACCAATCAGTGTTCCGACGGTGAGCGGCCTGACTGAGGGCCGCGCCCGAAATCAGCTGACCAACGCGGGGCTCACGGTCCAGGTCAACTACGTCGAAGTTCCACCGGGCAGTGTCGACGACGGTCGCGTCAAGGAACAGGACGTCGAGCCGGGCGCGCTCGTGCCACCCGGGACCTTGGTGACGCTGACCGTCGGTCGGTCGACCGTGCTCGCCACGACGCTGCCGCCCGCAACGGCGCCGCCCGCAACGGCGCCGCCCACAACACTGGCACCGCCCACAACGTTGGCGCCGCCGATAACCGAAGCGCCGCCGATAACCGAAGCGCCGCCGATAACCGAAGCGCCGCCCTCTTAGAACGCGCGCCGGTAGGTCAGGTGTTGGTGGTCCAGCGGTCGGCCCATTTGATGAGTTTGATGGTGATGACGAGTGCGATCGCGAGAGCGAGTTGGTCGAGTCGGTGATGGATGAACCGGTCGGTGTTGCGTCTCATCTGACCGAAGTTCGACAACCACGAGTTGGTGCGCTCAACAGGCCAGCGCATCCCCAGAGACACTGCGAGCTTGATCTTGCCTTCACCGGCTTTGCGTTTCTTCGCGACGATCAGGTCGTCAATGCCGAGGTCCGCGCAGAGTGCTCGCACGATGTTGTTGTCGTAGCCGCGGTCGAGGTGCATGGTGTCGATGTCGCAGAGCAGTCCTCGGGAGTCGATCGAGTCGAGGGTCGGTTCGAGCAGCACACAGTCGTTGCGGTTGGCGCCTGCGATTTCCCAACCGATCGGGATGCCGGCCCGGTCGGTGGCGATCGACCACTTCCACCCTGATTTGCCGCGATCCACAGGGTTCGGGCCGGTCCCTTCACCACCAAAGGGTGCTTTGTGCTGTGAACCGTCGATCGAGACTTCGGAGAGATCGAACCCGATGAGGCGGTCATAGCCGGCGAGGGTTTCGTCGACGAGACCGTCGAACACTCCAGCCTCCCACCACTCGGTTCGGCCGCGTCGCAGTGCTGTTTCCGAGCCCTTGCCGAGTCGGCCCGCAACGTCCCATGAGCAGCCGGTGACGAGTCGGAACAGGATGGCTTCGAAGCAGCCACGCTCGTCGCGGCGCGGGCGATGGCAGCCGAGCGGGTGGAAATCGATCACGTCGGGGAGGCGAGGTTCGATGGCTTGCCAGATGATGTCGACAACGCGCGGGTGAACTGCGAGCATGTGGGTGACCTCCACGGGGTCGGGTCGGATTTGGATC
>CAXMZV010000135.1:0-8934 GCA_964199985.1 Candidatus Ilumatobacter isfjordensis
GAGTGCGATTCGCTCGTCGAGCGGTGGATGGGTGTTGAACATCTTGTGGATGCTGCCGAGCTTTCCTTGGTCGCCGACACCACTCATTGGTTGTTCGATCCATAAGTGTGCCGTAGCCGTGGACGCGCTGTGCGTCACCGTGGTGTCTTCCTGCAGCTTCTCGAGCGCCGAGATCAATCCGGGCGGATACCGAGTGAGTTGACAGGCAGTGACATCGGCCAGTGTCTCTCGGCTCCGCGAGATCGAGGCCTGCATCACCTTCGCGATGATCGGGGCCACGATCAAGAGCGCGAAGCCGACGTAGGCGAGCGGATTGTTGCCGTTGTCGTGGTCACCACGGCGCGACACGCGTCCGCCGTTCCACCACATCAGCCGAATCGCACCGTCCGCGAGCAGCGCGACAGCGCCAACCATTGTGACCGCAAGCGTCGAGACCAGGATGTCGTAATTCTTGATGTGTCCCAGCTCGTGGGCGACCACACCTTCGAGTTCGACGCGGTTCAGTTTCTCGAGCAGGCCGGTCGTCACGGCGATGGCCGCATGCTCCGGATTGCGTCCGGTTGCGAAGGCGTTGGGTGCGGGGTCATCGATGATGTAGACGCCAGGCTTGGGAAGTCCTGCAGCGATGCAGAGGCCCTCGACGAGGTTGTGGAGACGCTGGAATTCGACCTCAGACGCTGGCTGGGCGCGACTCATGCGCAACGCGATCTTGTCAGCCTTCCAGTAGGACGCAAATGCCACTGCGCCGCTGAAGACGAGTGCGACGAGTGTGAAGAGAATGCCGTTGCCCACCACCAGGCCGATGGCGGCCCCGACGAAGGCGACCACGACCATGAATCCGGCGACGAGCGCCACGCTCCGCCGTTTGTTCGATCTGATCAGTTCAAACATCGAGATGAATCAGAAGTCGACACTCGGGGCGGTGCGGGCAGCTTCCTCGGCTTGGAAGTACTCGCGGCGTTTGAACTTCATTGCCTTGGCGAAGAAGACGGTGGGGAACTGCTCAAGCTTGTTGTTGTAGTCGAGCACACTGTCGTTGTAAAACTGACGCGAGTACGCCACGCGTCCTTCGGTCGCAGTGAGTTCTTCCTGCAGCTGCAGGAAGTTTTGGTTCGCCTTGAGGTCGGGGTACGCCTCGCCGAGCGCAAAAAGTTTGCCGAGCGCACCTTCGAGCATGTTGTTGGCGCCGGCTTGGCCAGCGGGCGTGTCTGGTGCCTGGATGGCAGCGTTGCGAGCGTTGATGACACCTTCGAGGGTCTCACGCTCATGTGCGGCGTATCCCTTGACGGTTTCGACCAGGTTCGGGATGAGATCGAGGCGCCGTTTGAGCTGTACGTCGATCTGCGACCAGGCTTTCTCGATCTGATTTCGGCGACGAATCAAGCCGTTGTACGCGCCGACGATGATTGCCAACACGACAACCACCACGACGATGACAATGAGGAGGACGATCATCGGGTCAGTGTACGACCCCCGGCCAGATCAGCGGGTGGAGTCGAAAACCAGTTCGCGGTAGATCTCCACGTACCGGTCAGCCAGCGTGGACATTGCGAAGTCCTTGGCCCGCGTTGCTCCCGCCGAGCGGAGGCGAGCCGATAGCTCGCGGTCATCGAGGCACGGCGCAGAGCACCGGTGAGCTCGTCAACCGATCCGGGAGGCGTGAGGAGTGAGTCGACATTGTCGGTGGCCACGTTGCGATACCCGTCGAGTGCACTGGCGACGACCGTGGTCTCTGCAGCCATCGCTTCGATCAGCACGACACCGAACGACTCTCCCCCGAGTGATGGAGCACAGAAGATGTCCGAGCCGCGCAGCCGAGCGAACTTGTCTTCCTCAGTGATACGCCCGAGCCAGTGGATTCGCTGGTCACCCGACGTCCGTCGTTGCAGCGCTGCGGTGTCGGGACCGTCGCTGCCGATCCAGAGATCGACGTCCGCCGGCATTTGCTCGAAGGCGTCGATCAAGACGCTGAGGCCCTTGCGATCTTCATGACGCCCGCAGAAGAAGACGGTCGGGCGGTCCGTGGCCATCGGCTCGACCGCTTGGATCTGGCCGATATCGACACCGTTGAACAGCACTTCGTAGTCGCCGCCCAGGTGAGATTGAGCAAGGGCCAGGGCATCTTTGGAGACCACGACCTTGTGGTCGATCTGCTTGATGATCTGGCTGAGTGCGGCCTTGAAGATGCGATAGCTCGTCGATTGGCCCGCGGCGTGGAATGTTGCAACGATCGGCGCCGGCCGGGTCAAGATCGTCGTCAGCGTCGGCCCGGGTGCCAACGGTTCGTGGACGTGGAGGACATCGAATGCCTCGTCATTGAGTGCTCGAATCGTCCGCAACGCTGCAGACGGGTCAGGTGCGAGCGGTGCGATCGAACCGTTCGCAGACAGCGGCAGAGAATTGCCGAGCGGCGTGACGAAGCTTTCTGGCGGCGGACCATCGCAGGGGCCCAACACGCGCGCTTCGTGTCCGCGGGAGCGGAGTTCGTGTGCCAGCGCCAGCACTTGCATCTGGACCCCGCCCGGGATCGTCAAGCTGTAGGGGCACACCAGCCCGACACGTAGCGGTTGATTCACCGGGCCATGTCTAGCTGATCAGCAGGCACGTCGAGGCCGAGGCGCTGCCGAATCACGTGTGATTCCAGCGGCCGTGACAGCAGAAATCCCTGGCCGACATCACACCCCATACGACGAAGATCGGCGAGCTGCTCGGGCAGCTCGATGCCCTCGGCCACGCTGACCACCTCGAGGCTTGCCGTCAGCTGCAAGATCATTTGCGCCAGGCTCGACTTCTTGCGATCGCCGCCCAACTCATCGATGAACTGTTTGTCGATCTTCACGATGTCGACGGGGAATCGCTGCAGGTACGACAGCGAGCAGTACCCGGTGCCGAAGTCGTCGATGGCGATCTTCACACCAAGCGATCGGAGATCAGCGAGAATTCCCGACGCCGCCTCGATCTCGTTGACGATCACCGTCTCGGTGACTTCGAGCGTGAGCTGCTTCGGGGGCAGTCCGTGTTCGGTCAGCGCAGTCCTGACCTGTTCGACAAAGTCCGGATTGCGCAACTGAGCGGCCGACACGTTGACACTGATTTCGCGCGGTCCACTCCGTTGCCAGGCCGTTGCGTGACGAAGGCTTTCATCGAGCACCCACGCGCCGATGTGCATGATCAGACCGGAACGTTCGGCGATGGGGATGAACTCAACAGGTGACACATCGCCGCGTTCGGGGTGACGCCACCGGACAAGCGCCTCGGCACCGATCACCTCACCGCTGCGCAAGTTGACCTGCGGTTGGAACACCAACCGCAACTGGCCTTGTTCGATCGCGTTGCCCAACTCGCTACGGAACTCCAGGTGTTTCGTGGCACTGAGACGCATCGCTGGATCGAAGATCTTGATCTGCCCCTTGCCCGCTCGCTTCGCTTCGTACATTGCAATGTCCGCGTCACGCAGGAGACTCGAGGTGGTCATGCCCGACGTCGCCACGGCAACGCCGACGCTGGCGAGCACGGCAAGGTCGTAACCCGCCAGCGAGACTGGCTCACGCAACATGTCGAGCAACGTTTCGGCAACGTCCAGCGCCCGGTCGACGCCGCCACGGTCTTCCAGGAGGAGCGCGAACTCGTCGCCTCCCAGTCGGGCGGGCGTGTCGCCGGAGCCGGACACGGCACGGATCCGATCTGCGATGTGTCGGAGCAACTGGTCGCCGACGGCATGGCCGAGCGCATCGTTGACCGACTTGAAGTCGTCGAGGTCGACGAACAGGACGACAACCGGGTCGGTGTCGGCGCGAGCGATGCGCAACGCATGATCCATCCGATCGAGGAACAGGGCTCGGTTGGCCAGACCTGTCAACTCATCATGGAACGCCCGGTGGCTCAACTGGTTCTCGAGGTCGCGCTGCTCGGTGACGTCGCGGAACGTCGCCACGATGCCGTCGACGGCGACGCCGCCGATCAGGTTGGCGATCGTGGCCTCCATGCGGCGTCGTTGGCCGTCCACGCGAACCAAGCTGGCCTCGAATTTCACGGTGCCGCCGGGCCCGAGCTCCATCAATTGGTCCAACTGCTGTTCGGCCGCATCTCGGTCGTCGTTGACGACCAGGTCGATGACCGGGCGGCCAATCCAATCGCTCCCGCGATGCCCCAGCGTGCTCGACAGCCCGGGACTCGCGTATCGAATGTCGCCGATGTCGTCGACCAGGATCACGACGTCGCTCGAGTGTTCGACCATGGCAGCCAATCGGTCCTGCCCACGACGTTCGGTCAACGACCGCACCGTGGCCACCAGGCCCCACATGCGGGCCAACGCCAGAACGACGACGGCGAGTGCGCAGGCTGCAGCAACGATCCGAGTCGTACGCGACCCCAAATCGGTGATCGTCAAGATGAACAGCACGGTGAGCGGTGTCAACGCCGCAACACTCAGGCCGACGATGCGACCGAGTCCTGGCGACTCAACGGTGTTCGGTCGATTGCGGCGAGCCATGGTCGGCTCGAGCGCGCCAGCAGCCATCACCATGGGGCCCACAATCGTGAGCGAAGCGATGACACCGCCGGGCCCGAAGGCGCCGCGGAGTTCGGAGATGCTCCGCAAGGTGTCCGCGATCAACACGAGCGTCAGGCCCAGCGCGACAAGAATCGGGGACGGGACGCGGAACCTGTTCTGCGTCGCCATCCGGAATGACACCGCCACGGCGAAGGCACCGACCAGTGGAACGGCCGTGGCCCACACCTTGTCGCCGAACGGCAGTTCGCGTTCAGCCACATACGGTTCGATGACCAGCAGCCAGACCCCGATCCCGGCCGCAACCGCGACGATGGCCGTCTCGATGGCTCCGAACGGGTCGTCGTCGGACCGCGAGTCCTGCGCCATCACGAGTAGTGCGCCGACGTAGAGCAAGACGGCAAGCAGGCGGAGCATGTCCGCGATCGACGGAAAAGTGTCCTCCCCGGCAAAGTGACGGTTCGCGTAGACCAGTACGGCCGCTGTCTGCAACGCAAACCCTGTAGCCATCAGCATCCAACCGAGGCTGCGTTTCGGTTGGTACTTCGCAACGCCGAGCAACACGCCGCCCACCGCAGGAATCGGTCCGACTGCTCGAAGCCCTTCGGCCCCGATCGACGCGGGCAGCACAACGTACGCCGCGGCGAGTACCGCGGCGGCAGCGACGAGTGCCGTCGTGGGCCTCGTCAAACGAAGAGAAGCGAGCGTCTTGATAGCCATGTTTCGGCACTTCAGCGGGCCAAGTTGAGCGTCAAGTTGAGACAGGATTGACAAAACCCGGGTCGCTCGGCCAGTTAGCTTGGAACTATTCTGGCACCGCGCTGACCTGCGGCAATGCGTGGAAATGCCGATCTACCTGCAGTTTCACATCTCGCAGTTTCTCACCACGTCACACTACTTCTCGACAATCTGTGTCACGGCTGTGTCACGCCAGGCGCTATCCAAGCGATCTGCATCGGCAACGAACGCCGCGACGATTGCCGCACGCTTCCAGGGAGAGCGTCACATTCCGTGGGAGGGTCAGGCCGCGATCGGTTGCTGGGTGGGGTGCCATCGGTTGATGTCGTTGTCGAGTTGGTGGTCGAGCACGCGTGTCCGGATCTGGAGGAGGCGGTGTGCTCCGGCGGGTGTCCATCGCATCTGTTGTTTCTTGACCATCCGTTTCGCGATCACCTGATTGACAGCGCTCTCGGCCGGAGCTAACGAGATGGGCTCGCCGGCGAGGTTGCGTTCGGCGTAGGACGGCAACCGGTGCTGGTTGCGTTCGAGATACACGACCAACTCACCGACCATCCGCAACGACTTCGTGCGAGCGGTGTTGTCATCGCAGCAGTGCATTGTCACGGTGGCATCGTCGAGGACTTGGAGTGCTCGGCGGTGGTTGCCGTGCCAGAGGAACCATTTCGCACGGCCGATCTGTTCGCGCATGTCGCCGACCGTGCCGTCGCACCAGGCTTGATCAACGCCGAGATCGTCTTCGTCGTGGACGGTCCACGCGATGGTTGTGGCGGTGTTGGTGAGCACGGTGAATCGCATTGCGATGTGGAACCAGTCGAGCACGTAGTCGGCGGTGTAGTTCATGTACTCACAGAACCCTGCGAGGTCGTCGGCTCCGTCGGTGAGGAACGTGACGAACTGATCCTGACGCAACCCTTGAGCATCGAGCACAGCCCGGATGCGTGATCGTGGTGTGGCGTCGGCGCCGGGGACGAATCCGAATCGTCGGGTCGTGCCGTCGTGGATGGTGACGGTGCCGCACACGGCTTGGAACCAGCCGTCACGCCGCGACTTCTGATCGCTTGAGTGGACGTAGCCGCCATCAAGGGTTGCGGTCAGGGGCATGTCCGGGACGGTTGATCGGTCGATGGCGCGAGGGTTCATGTAGTTGAACTCGTCGTCGTCGAGTTCGCCGTCCAGCCGTTCGGCGAGGTGTGTGACGGTGCGGCGGATCTCGTTGCGATGGATCCGCCGACCGGTCGGAAACAGCTCTTCGAGCAGACCGGGAGCGGCCGGATACGAGATGTGAGCAGCAAGTTTCGCCTCCACCAGCGCCAGTTCCGGTGTTGATCGGCCGACCAGCATCTTGCTGAGCGGGCTGAAGGTGGACCGGTCACCGGCGCAGGGGCAGGTCCACCAGCGCGGGCTCTCGACGTGATGGGTGCCATACAGCGACCGCATCACAATCTGTCGGGCGTCCTTCGACGCGAACCCCCGACCACAGTCTGCGCAGTCGCCGGCAGCGGCAACGGCTCTGCTGGTCTGCGAGGTGACGACGACGTCGTCAATGCCGGCCAGGATCTGTTTGGCTTCTTCGATCGACATGCCGACCGTTGATGATGTGAGTGGGCCGTCTCGGTGGATCGTGGCGATCTCGATCAGCTCACCAACACCGTCGTCGCCGGTGTCGGTGTCGGTGTGGATTCGGACTTGGACAACGAGTTGCATGACGGAACCTCCAACTGTTCCTGACACCCGCAAGCATCCAACACTGCACCCTCAATCTGGGTCCGGTCAAACACATCACGGCCAAGCCATTCCGCCAACGGCCACAGGCGGTCCCTCAACATACCGGGGCCGACCACGGGGCCAGCGTCGATCACTTCGCCGACGATGTCCATCACCTCGAACATCGAATGCGCATCCTCCCACTCAGCGAAACGGTCCGGGCCGCGAACCCACTCCGACGGACCCGCGCGGACCGCGTTGACGTCGGCGGCGGCTTCGACACGGGCGTCGATGATCCAGTCCGAGCAGAAGTCATACCGCCAACAGAACCGCTCACCGACCCGCAAACCCAACGACCCGATCGTCACACCCTTGGATCGTTCAGCGTCGACGTAACCCGAAGTCGAGTACGAACGACCACGAATGTCGAAGACATGGAGAGCCTCGCCCGACCAGCCGAAACACGCCAACAAGACCTGGTGCAGCTGGGCCAGCGACACCGCTCCAGGGACCTCGACCGTCCGCACGATCAGAGGGCTCACCCCACGAACAACAACACGCAAACGGACACCACAAGGCACCCGACCATCATCCCCGCTACGTCAACCTCCCACGGAATGTGACGCTCTCCCCTGTCACCCCTGTGACCACTCCATGAGGCTGGTGGCATGACCGAAAGCCAGCCGCCGCCGCTGGGCAGTCAGCCAATGGCTGACGCATCCCGTCCCGAAGGATCGAGGAAGAAGCGCGCCGGTCGTCCCGAACCGGGCCATCCACCACCACCACCACCACCACCACCACCCGGCAGCGAGCCACCACCACCGTCAGCACCGGCCGGATGGATTCGTGATCCCGACGATCCCGCAAAAATCCGGTACTGGGACGGCTCGGCCTGGACCGACAATTGGGCAGCGAATCCTGACAAACCGACACCGTGGGATCAGCCTGCGGCACCGCTGAGTGTTGCGCCGGTGGTCGCAGGCAACGCTCCGACGGTCAACTATGCGGTGGTGGATGGATGGCTCGTCCTCAACTCGTCCACGGTCCCGTATCTGCCCGCTGGCACCGTCGCCTACCTCACTGTGTCCGGTGACGGATCGCTCTCCGTTCGAGAAACCGCGCCGAAAGTCGTGGCGAACTATCGGCTGGTCAAGACCTACAAGGCGTCGGAGTGGCAGTTCGTGTCGTCGGAAACTGTGCCGGTGAGGGAGCGGAAGACGCCGACGTGGGCCATCATCCTCGGTGTCATCGGGATCTTCGTCTTCCTCATCGGGATCGTGTTCTTCTTCGTGAAGGAGACCAAGACGGTGATGAAGCCGGGGCTGACGATCTCAACCCGAGACGGTCAGTTCAGCGGACATCGGGAATTCTGGAAGCCGCCACCCGTCGTGTGAATGCTTGCCGCAGCGAGATGCGGGGTCGAATGCGTTGGCCGAACCGTGTTTTGCGGTTTGACTGCCGCCAGGCCGAGCAAGGGGGTTCGCCCGTGGCAGCCTCCGAAAGGCTGAGGCCACCACGGGCTTGTCGTTGCCGGACAGAGGACAGTGCGCAACACGCGATGCGCACCCGGCAACGAGTTCTATGCGGCCGTCGGGATGTCCAACAGTCGCGCGGCCGGGACGTTGACGACCTCGCTGCCCGTCCTGAAAAACAGGAGCGCCCCTCTTTCGCCAGTCGGTCGCTGGTTCGCCCCCACGAGGTTCGGGATGATCTTCAACGTCGAGCCGACACGATCGACGATGTAGAACGCCTTGGCGATATCGCCGGAGATCACCATGTAGTTGTTGGCGGTCGCGGCGGCGTCGATGGCGCCGCCGAGGTTGCTGTTTTCGAAGAATCCCTTGCCGAGCAGCGACGCCGGGTTCTCTCACAGCTCTCGAACCGGAGTGCACCGTTCGAGGTCTCGAACTGCCGGTACACGTTCATCGTGGCGATGTGCGCTTGGAATGTGGCGTTCGCCGAGAAACGTGCGCCGAGTG
>CAXMZV010000136.1:0-8923 GCA_964199985.1 Candidatus Ilumatobacter isfjordensis
GGAGCTCGCGGGTGCGCAGGCAAGCGAATTAAGTCGACGGGTGAGCGTCTCGTGCCGCGACCGCGACTCATCGTGGAGACCGCCTCATCAGCAGCGAGGCTAGTGCCCAGCACCGATCAGGATGCCGGGAGGACGCTGCGATGCAATCGGTCGACTGAGCAGTCCCATCGAGAATGGTCAGCGGACGAGTGGGTTGCATCGGGCAGAATGGACGGCGCATGTCTGATCCCCTCGCCACACTCTCGACGCTGCTTGCGCCGTTGTTCGCCGATCTCAATGGCGGCGCACCCGCCGATCCAACCGTGCGACCCTCTGACCGCGCTGACGCCCAGATCAACGGCGCGCTCGCGTTGGCGAAGCGGGTCGGAGGCAACCCTCGCGACCTTGCGCAGCGGGTTGTCGATTCTGGCGTCCTCGCCGATGTGGCCGCAGACCTCGAAGTCGCGGGGCCCGGCTTCATCAATGTCACCTTCTCCTCCTCCTTTCTCGAGGCGCAGCTCGCAGCGGTTGCCGGCGACGCCCGGCTCGGCGTCGAGACGGCGGCCGACCTGAAGACCGTGGTGGTCGACTACTCCGCGCCGAACGTCGCCAAGGAGATGCACGTCGGTCATCTGCGTTCGACGGTGATCGGCGACTCGCTCGTTCGGTTGCACGAGTTCCTCGGGCACACGGTGATCCGCGAGAACCACATCGGCGACTGGGGGCGGCCGTTCGGCATGCTGATCGAGCACCTGCTCGACCTCGGCGAGGACGTGGCGAGCGACGGCTTGTCGCAAGGCGATCTCGACGGCTTCTACAAACAGGCCAATGCGAAGTTCAACGACTCCGAAGAATTTCAAGAGCGCGCCCGCGATCGTGTTGTGCTGCTGCAGGGAGGCGACGAAGTGACATTGGTGCTGTGGCGTCGCCTCGTCGAGATGTCGAATGCTTACTTCAACCGGGTGTACACCAAGCTCGACGTCCTTCTCACCGACGATGACCTCGCGGGGGAGAGTCGTTACCAGCCGCTGATGGAAGGTGTCTACGGACGACTCGAAACAGCCGGTCTCCTCCACGAAGACGACGGTGCGATGGTCGTGTATCCGGAAGGGTTCAAGAATCGCGACGGCGATCCACTGCCGATGATCACGAAGTCGCAGACCGGTGCGTTCATGTACGCGACGAGCGATCTGGCCTGTGTGGTCGATCGTGTCGAGCGGCTCGGCGCTGATCTGATGCTGTACGTGATTGGTACGCCGCAGGCGCATCACTTGCAGATGGTGTTCGAGGTGTGTCAAATGGCGGGCTGGCTCGAAGCGCCGACCGAAGCTGTGCACGTCGGGTTCGGCAACGTGCTGGGCGAGGACCGCAAGATGATGCGCAGTCGTGCCGGCGATTCGGTCAAGCTCGCCGACCTGCTCGACGAGGCGGTCGAGCGGGCCGAAGCCGCCATCGCCGAGAAAAACCCCGACATCGGACCCGAGGAGCGGCTCGTCGTCGCCAACATGGTCGGTATCGGGGCGCTGAAGTACTTCGACCTGTCCACCGAACGCATCAAGGACTACGTGTTCGACTGGGATCGGATGCTCGCGTTCGAGGGCAACACCGGGCCCTATCTGCAGTACGCGCATGCCCGGATCTGTTCGATCTTTCGCCGCGCCGACATTGACCGGGCATCGGTGCGGTCCGCACACATCGCGCTTGACGAGCCACAGGAGCGGGCGATGGCACTGCGCCTGCTCGCCTATCCGTCGGCGATCGACACCACGCTCGATTCGTATAGCCCGCACAAGCTCTGTACTTACGTGTACGAGCTGGCGTCCGACTTCTCGTCGTTCTACCAGGAGTGTCCGATCCTCAAGTCGGATGAGCCAGTTCGCACGAGCCGCCTCGCCCTCGCCGACCTCACGGCCCGGGTGCTCGAACACTCCCTCAGCCTGCTCGGCATCACTGCGCCTGAGCAGATGTGATGACGTTCACCCTCACCAGCGCGGGCCAACGTCATCAGGTCGATCTCACGAGCGGGGAACGACGATGAGCGCGATTCCGCTGCAGCTGCTGTCCGACAATTCGACGGTCGGCCCTGACGGAACGTTGAGCGTCGGCGGATGCTCGATCGCGGAGATCGCTGCCGAGTACGGCACTCCGGTGTTCGTCTACGACGAAGCGCACCTTCGGGCTCGCTGCCAACAGGCGGTGGCCGCGTTCGGGCATCAGCAGGTCGTCTACGCGACGAAGGCGTTCCTGTGCAAGGCGATGGCTCGGCTCGTGTACGACGAGGGCCTCCTGCTCGATGTTGCGTCGGGTGGCGAACTTGCTGTCGTGCTTGCTGCAGGTGTGCCCGCCAACGCCTGCACGCTGCACGGCAACAATAAGTCGATGAAGGAATTGCGCGAGGCCATCGCGGCAGGTGTGCGGCACATCATCGTCGACTCCTTCGATGAGCTCGACCGGCTCGACGTACTCGCAGCCGAACAGTTGGGGCCCGTCCCGAAGGTGCTGTTACGCATCACGCCCGGTGTGTCGGCACACACGCATGAATTCATCGCGACCGGGCAGGACGACTCGAAGTTTGGCTTCAACCTCGGCAACGGCGATGCGCTCAAAGCAGTTGACCGGGCGCGCCGATCAGCATCAGTCGAACTCGTCGGTGTGCACTGCCACATCGGCTCGAACGTGTTCGAGGCGTCGTCGTTCGCGAAGGCTGCAGCAGTGATGGCCGACTTCGCCGTGCCGCTCGACCTCCCCGAGTTGGTGCTCGGTGGGGGCCTCGGCGTCGCATACGTCGAGGGCGAGGAAGCGCCGACAATCGCGCAGTGGGGCAACGTGTTGCTCGACGCCTGTGATGCACTCGGTGTGCGCTCGAAGGTCAGCGTTGAACCGGGACGTGCGATTGCTGCAGCCGCAGCGATGACCGTCTACAGCGTTGGCACGGTGAAGCACATCCCGGATGTCCGCACGTACATCTCGGTCGACGGCGGGATGAGCGACAACCCGCGGCCCGTCCTGTACGGCTCGGGCTACGAGTCCTTCCTGCCGCGGGCCGTCATCGACGAACGGGCCATGACCGCCCGGTTGGTCGGCAAGCACTGCGAGTCGGGCGATGTCCTGTCGTTCGCCGCTCGGTTGCCGGCCGACACCGCAGTGGGTGACCTGCTCGCCATGCCGGTCACCGGTGCCTACGGCCACTCGATGGGGTCCAACTACAACAAGATCACGCGTCCGCCGGTCGTGTTCGCAGCCGACGGCGATGCCCGCCTCGTCGTGCGCCGCGAGACCTACGACGATCTGCTTCGCGCAGACATCGGCTGAAGCTTCCCCGACCCTCGAAATTGGAGTCCTCATGACGAAGTGGATGAACGCCATCCTCAAGCTGTTCAAGCAGATTCAGGCAGCGCAGAAGGAGCGCGAGCGCGGAACGGGCAAGCCGACCCGCAAGCCGGCGCCGCGTACTCGGCGGGTCGCGCCAGGCGTTCGCATCGAGTACTCACCGAACCTCGACGGTGACCCCGACCCGGGAGAGGTCGTGTGGACTTGGGTGCCCTACGAAGACGATCCAAACCAGGGCAAGGATCGGCCGGTGGTCATCATCGGCCGCATTGGTGACGATTTGGCGGGTGTGCAACTGACATCGAAGAACAAGCAGCGGAGCGAGCACATTCCGGTCGGCAGCGGCGCCTGGGATCCAAAGCGGCGTCCGAGTTTCGCGAAGGTCGACCGGTTGCTCACGATCGACCCGGACGACGTGCGTCGGGAAGGGGCGGTGCTCGACGAGAACCGGTTCAACGACGTTGTCGGCAATGTCGACAAGTACCACGACATCGTGCGCCGCTGACGTCTGCCCTGCCGTCGTGACGCGCCACGTCATTGGCAGGGCATCGACCCCCGACTAGCTTGCGGGCATGAGTACACAACCTCTTCAGCAGGTCAACGCGTCGACACGGAGCGTCCTCGCCGGCGTCACGTCCGACCAGATGCAGAACTCCACGCCCTGCGCATCCTGGGACGTCGCCGGCCTCATCAACCACCTCGTTGGTGCCCAACACTTCTTCGCGGCAGGCATCAAGGGCCAGCCCCCCACCGGAGCCGACACCGATTTCGCGGCAGGCGACTACCTGGCCGCCTACGACGAGGCCACGGCCGGGCTCGTCGCCTGCTTCGAAGCAGAAGGTGTCATGCAGAGCATGGTCAAAATGCCGTTCGGTGAAATGCCCGCCGGTGCCGTCATGGGCCTGGCGATGAACGACACCTTCACGCACGGTTGGGACCTCGCGAAGGCGACCGGGCAATCGACCGACATCGCTCCGGAGCTCGCCGCACAGATTCTCGAGCAGGCGAAGTCGTCGATCCAGGAGGGATTCCGTGGCGACGACGGCGCAGCGCCATTCGGACACGAGCGTGAGTGTCCCGACGGTGCGGGCGCCGCGGATCAGCTCGCAGCGTTCCTCGGTCGCGACGTCGCCTGAAGCGTCCGCTTGACACCGTCACCCTGACCTCTGGGTGAGGGAGGAAGGTCAGGCGGACAACGGGTCGGCCAGGCGCCGACCCATCAGGTCGAGCAGTCGCTCATGGAGCGGCGCGTCATCGGGGACGGTTCCACTCGGGCCGTCTCCGAAGACGCCGAGCTGCGCAATGATCGGCGCCATCGGGGCGGTGTCGTCCCAGACGCGTTGCACAGCGTCGGCGGACAGCTGTTCGTCGGCGCCGATCGCACGCGCGAGGTCCCAGCCATGAACGAGGAGGTCGCCGATCCGCAACCCCAGCAATTGCTCTGCCGGCATGTCACCCGCAGGGTGCTGACAGGTGACGTTCTCGATGCCGGGTTGGTCGAACGCCAGGCGCTGTGCTGCCAAAGCGGTGTCGATCGCGCCCAGAGGGTCGGTGCCCACGAAGTCAGTGGCGAGGAGGCCGATCGCCTCGATGCGCGAGGCGCCACCGACGAGCGACGCTGCCATTTGACTGCCGCCAACCACGTGGCCGATGAGTTCAAGCACCGTCCAGTCGGGGCACGGAGTTGGAAGCTCCCACTGCTCCGGGGCAATCGTGCTCACGACGTCGCGAAACTCGTCACTGACGGTCTGGAGCAGGTCGGACGCGCTCGTCATCAGCGGCACAGTACCGGCATCCGCGTTACACCGGGGTGCCGTGCGGCGTCACGGGACGCACCCTGATCGGATCGATCGCAGCCAGTAGCCTCAGGCGCGTGACCAGCGAAGCAACGTCTTTCAAGATCGGGGTGCTCGGCTGCGGCAACGTGGGTGCGGCCCTCGTCGACCTCGTCGCCACCCAGCGTGTCAGCGTGTTCGAGCGCACCGGCATCGACCTGGAAGTCACTCGAGTCGCGGTGCGCAACATGTCCGCACCGCGTGAGGTCGAACTGGCCGAAGGTGTTCTCACGCGCGATGCCATGGCCGTGGTCACCGATCCGGATGTCGACATCGTCGTGGAGTCGATCGGCGGCATCGAGCCAGCCCGCGAGCTGATTCTCGCCGCACTTGCGAACGGTAAACCAGTGGTCACGGCGAACAAGGAACTGCTCGCCAACGTAGGTGCCGAGCTGTATGCCGCAGCCGACGCAGCGGGTCGCGACCTGCTGTTCGAAGCCGCGGTGGCTGGCGGTATTCCGATCATGCGGGCGTTGCGCGAGAGCCTGCACGGCGAGCCGATCACGCGGGTGCTCGGCATCATCAACGGCACGACCAACTACATCCTCACCAAGATGACCGACGCCGTCGAGAGCGGCGGCGACGCTGACTACGGCGCTGCCTTGAGGGACGCACAGAGCCTCGGCTACGCCGAACGCGACCCCACGGCAGATGTCGAGGGCTACGACGCCGGCGCCAAGGCAGCCATCATCGCGACCGTCGCCTTCGGTAAGAAGGTCGTGGCCGGCGACGTCTACCACCAGGGCATCAGTGAAATCACGGCCTCGGAAATCGCGATCGCTCGACGTCTCGGCTACGTCGTCAAGTTGCTTGGCATCGTCGAACGCGACAGTGCGAGCGGCGAGATCAGCGTGCGTGTGCACCCCGCCATGGTTCCCGAGCATCACCCGCTCGCCACCGTCCGCGACAGCTTCAACGCCGTCTTCGTTGAAGGTGACTATGTCGACAGCCTGATGTTTTACGGCCGCGGTGCGGGCGGCGGTCCGACCGCCAGCGCAGTATTCGGCGATGTTGTCGATGCCGCAATCAACGTGCGCGCGGGCACACACGGTTCGCTCGGCGAGCTCGGCAAGGCGACGATCCGCCCAATCGATGAGACATCGGCCGAATATCTGCTGGGCCTCGACGTGGCCGACCAACCCGGCGTGCTCCACGCGGTGACTGGCGTGTTCGCCAAGCACGGGGTGAGCATTCGGGTCGCCGAGCAGGAAGGCAATGGACCCGATGCACGGCTGGTGTTCATCACCCACGATGCACTCGAGAAGCATGTACAAGCCACAGTGCGCGAGCTCAACGAACTTGATGTCGTGCTCAAGGTCGGTGGCCTGCTGCGCGTGATTGGCGACTGAGCGTGCGTTACGTCTCGACTCGCGGGTCCTCTCCTGACCTCGGTTTCAACGATGTGCTGCTGGCAGGCCTCGCCACCGACGGCGGCCTGTACATGCCCGAGTCGTGGCCGATCCTGCAACCTTCCCGCGGCGCACGGACCTACGTCGAGCGCGCCGTCGAGGTGATGCTGCCGTTCGTGACTCCTGACATCGACGAAGTCACCCTGACCCATCTGTGTACCGAGGCATATTCGACGTTCCGGCACCCGGCAATCACGCCGCTGGTCCAGATCGATCACCGGCACTGGGTGCAGGAGCTGTTCCACGGTCCGACCCTCGCGTTCAAGGACGTGGCGCTGCAGTTGGTCGGCAAGCTGTTCGATCACGTCTTGTCGGCCCGAGGCGAGCGGGTCACCATCGTCGGGGCGACGAGCGGCGACACGGGGTCGGCAGCAATTGACGGCGTGTCTGGCTGCGCCAACGTCGACATCGTGATTCTGTATCCGCTGGGCCGGACCAGTGATGTGCAGCGCAAGCAGATGACCACGGTCGATGCGCCAAACGTGCACACCGTCGCGGTCGAGGGCACCTTCGACGACTGCCAAGACCTCGTGAAGGCCATGTTCAATGACGTCGACTTCCGTACTCGGAATCAGTTGTCGGCCGTCAACTCGATCAACTGGGCCCGGGTCATGGCCCAGACCGTCTACTACGTCACCGCCTCCGAAGCTTTTGCCACGGCCCCCACGTTCAGCGTCCCCACGGGCAACTTTGGCAACGTGCTCGCAGGGTGGATCGCACGCGAAATGGGTGCGCCGATTCGTGACTTCATCCTGTCATCGAACACCAACGACATTCTCACTCGGTTCGTCAACGACCACGACATGACTGCCCGCGACGTGGTCCCGACCTTGAGCCCGTCGATGGACATTCAAGTCTCATCGAACTTCGAGCGGTTGCTGTTCGAGATGAATGGCCGCGACGGCGGCATGACCGCCGAGCAGCTGACGCGCTTTCGCGCGACTGGACGGCTCGACATCGAAGGCGACCAGCGCGAGCAGTTCATCGCGGGCTCATTTCGTGCGGCGGCGTTCGACGATGCTTCGACGCTCGCCGAGATTCGACGCGTGTACGACGCCTCGGGCTATGTGCTCGATCCGCATTCGGCAACGGGCACGGCGGCGGCACGGATGTTGTCGGCCGCTGACGACGGCGGTCCGGTCATCACGCTCGCGACGGCGCACCCTGCGAAGTTCCCAGACGCCGTCGAGGACGCCATCGGCTTGCGCCCCGAGCTCCCGGCACACCTGGCCGACCTGTTCGAGCGAGAAGAGCGAACCCAGACCGTCGCGAATGATCTGGCCACGGTGCAGCGCCTTGTTGAGCAACTGACGAGTTGACGCTCGGTGCCGGTGGGCGGCTCTCGGCCTCGGTGATGACCCAGTCGTTGGTACCGGGCGTACCGCTGCCCTTGGTCAGTGTGAAGGGAAAGGTCCGTGGTGCGAGCCGAAATGACAGCGATGTGAGCAATGCGTGAGGTGACGTTGCGTTCCCGCAGGCCAGCGGGCTATCGTTTGCATCACTCGGTTCGCCGAGTCGCACCCCGAACTCTCGGTTGTGTGCGAATGTCTGCTCAGGGGACTCCGTCGGGCGTGTTTCGACCCCTCGTTGCCTCCTCTGAGACCTGATCACTTTCCGTGCTCTGGCCTATCGGGCTGACTGCGGGAGGAGAGGAACAACGTGGCCGCTGCCGCTCTCGAACAGTCCGTCCTGGAATCCAAGGACAAGGACACTCTGCTGGAAATGGCCAAGGCGCTCGGCGTCAAAGCCAGCTCGCGACTGAAGAAGTCCGACATCATCGACAAGATCCTCGACACCACCGGTCCGTCGAGCGAGCCAGCGCCAACTGACGCGCCGGCGAAGGAATCTCAGGTCGCCGAGAAGCAGGACAAACCTGCTCGGCGCACCGAACGCACGGTTGCTCCCGCACCGCAGAAGTCTGAATCCGCGGCGGCGGCAGTCGGCGTGGTGCTCGGTGACGATGGCGAGCCGCTTGCCGACTGGGAGATTGCCCTGCGTGAGCAAGGCGTCGACACGAACGTCAGTGGCGTCGAGGCGTCGAGCGGCGAGCCGAAGCAAGCTGGTGAGAGCCGCAACGAGGGTGGCAACCGAAACCGGAATCGCAATCAGTCCGATGGCAGTCGAGACGCAAACCGCGGCGACGGTGGTGGCCAACGCTCGGCCGGAGAAGGTCGCAGCAACGATGGCGGCAGCCACCGCGACGGCGGCGGCCAAGGTGGCAACAGCCAGGGTGGCAACAGCCAGGGTGGCAACAGCCAGGGTGGCAACAGCCAGGGCGGCAACCGCAACCGCAATCAGGGCGGGAACCAGGGCGGGAACCAAAGTGGCAACCAGGGCGGCGGCAACCAGGGCGGGCAGCAGCGCAACCGC
>CAXMZV010000137.1:0-8896 GCA_964199985.1 Candidatus Ilumatobacter isfjordensis
ACACAACGGCGATGTGTTCGACGACGCGCGCCGCCATGCACACCGGCCGCAACCATCACGCCGTCGGAATGGGATGCCTGTCGAACTTCGACAGCGGCTTCCCCGGATACCGCGGGAAGATCGCCGACGACGCTCCCCTGCTGTCGGAACTGCTCCGCCCACACGGCTACCGCAACTACATGGTCGGGAAGTGGCACTGCACACCGCTGACTCAGACCGGCCCGACCGGCCCGTTCGACGGATGGCCGCTCGGGCGCGGCTTCGACCGCTTCTACGGGTTCCTCGACGCCGAGACAGACCAGTACTCGCCCGAACTCGTCCGCGACAACACACACATCGCCGCACCCGGCGACCATTCTTCGGGGTACCACCTCACCGAAGACCTCGTCGACAAGGCCATTGGCTACGTCACCAGTCACCTCGCGGCCACGCCAGACGACCCGTGGTACATGCTGCTGGCGCCCGGCGCCTGCCACGCACCACACCAGGCACCCATCGAGCTGATCGACCATTACACCGACATCCTCACCAAGGGCTGGGACCAGACGCGCGCTGATCGCATCGCCGCGCAGATCGACCTCGGCATCGTTCCCGATGGCACCGTCCTGCCCAATCGCAACCTCGGGGTCAGCGGCTGGGAGGAGCACTCCGCGGACGAACGCCGACTGTTCGCACGACTCGCCGGTGCGTACGCCGCGATGCTCGACCACTTCGACCAGCACCTCGGTCGATTACTCGACACGCTCGAGCAGACCGGCATGCTCGACGACACCATCGTCATGGTGATGTCCGACAACGGTGCCAGCCAGGAAGGTGGCCCGCTCGGTTTCGTCAATGCGATGGGCCCCTTCAACATGGTGCGCGAATCAATCGAGGACAAGATCGAACGGATCGCCGACATCGGCGGGCCCGACACGCACTCGAACTTCCCGCACGGTTGGGCAATGGCGGCCAACACCCCCTTGAAGCGGTACAAGCAGAACACCCACAGCGGCGGTGTCCGCGACCCGCTCGTCGTCGCCGCGCCCGAACGGCTGCTCGACCGTTCCCAGGCGGGCTCCCTGCGCCACCAGTTCTGCCATGTCAACGACGTCACCCCCACCGTGCTCGAGCTGCTCGGGATCCCGGTCGGTGACTCAACGAACTTCGACGGGGTGAGCCTCGCCGCAACCCTCAACGAGGCCGACGTCGAGACGGGCAAGACCACGCAGTACTTCGAGATGTTCGGTCACCGCGGCATCTGGAACGAGGGCTGGAAGGCCGTGGCCTATCACCAGCCAGGCACCTCCTTCGATGACGACACGTGGGAGTTGTACGACCTCGCCAACGACTTCAACGAAGTTCACGATCTCGCGTCCGTACAACCCGAGCGGCTGGCCGACTTGCAGGCGCGCTGGTGGGACGAAGCCCGGGCCAATCAAGTGCTGCCCCTCGACGACCGGTTCGGTGAACGCTTCGCCGAGAACGCCGCGCGCCACGGCGGCGCCCGGACGAACTTCACCTTCTGGTCCGGCATGGGCCACGTGCCGTCCGACGTGGCACCCGACCTCCGCAGCCGGAGCTACGAGATCACCGCGCACGTCAATCCCGCCGGTTCGACCGGCGATCGCGATGGCGTGCTGATTGCCCACGGCGACGCGACATGCGGGTACTCCCTTTTCGTGCGGGACGGCCATCTCGTCCACGACCTCAACATCGGCGGTACTCACCAGCTGGTCACGTCCGATGTGGCGATTCCAGCGACGGCCAACACGCTCGGGTTCCGCATGCGGCGCGCCGGCAACGGGCCGTTCCCGCACGGTGTCGGCACGCTGCTGATCGACGGCGAACCAGCAGGCGAGATGGAGACCGACCAGATCTTCTGGCTGATGATCTCGTGGTCCGGACTCGACATCGGCCTCGACCGCGGAACCACCGTCGCCGACTACGACGGCACCGGTCTCCACCTCGGACCGAACACCTACCAAGGCGATCTCGTTCGAGTGACCGTCGACCTGGTGCCTGATCAAGACGTCGACCACGACGCGGCGGGAACCACCGAACTCGGCCGCGAGTGAACTGTCCCATTCTGCCGCGGGCCACCGTGCGACCCGACGCCGACGGCTACACCCTCACCCCTTTGGCGACACCGAGTAGCGCCCACTCCCCCAGGGGCGATGAGTCTGGACGTGACCTGTGCGACCGCAGATTCATCGCAATCCCGTGACAGTGCCTCTCTAGGATCGGCGACGAGTTGCTCGATCAGGTGTCGGAGTTCGCTTCCGATCGACGACGAGCAAATGCACGTCAACGAGAGGCAACACATGGCAGCAGCAATCGAGACGCAGGACCTACGTCGAGCCTTTGGTGACAACGAGGCGGTCGCGGGCGTCGACCTCGCCGTCCCGCCCGGCGAGATCTACGGGTTCCTCGGCCCGAACGGTGCGGGCAAGTCGACGATGGTGAAGATGCTGTGCACGCTGCTCAACCCCACCTCCGGCCGAGCGAGCGTTGCTGGCTACGACGTTGCAACGCAGGCCGGCGACATCCGCTTGCGCATCGGCGTCGCACTACAGGACAGCTCGATTGACGGCAAGCAGAGCGGCCGGGAGATGTTGCACCTCCAGGGCGAGTTGTACGGCCTCAGCAAGCCCGACATCGTCCAACGCATGGGTGACGTCATCGGCTTGGTCGACATCGGCTCAGCGATCGACGATCGCGTCGAGTCGTACTCCGGCGGCATGAAGCGTCGACTCGACCTGGCGATGGCACTGATTCACAAGCCACAGATTCTCTTCCTCGACGAACCGACAACCGGGCTCGACCCCGCCAGCCGAACGGCCGTGTGGGACGAGGTCCGCAAGCTCAACAGCGAAGAAGGCATGACGATCTTTCTCACCACCCAGTACCTCGAAGAGGCCGACGAGTTGGCCGATCGTGTCGGCATCATTGCCAACGGCAAGCTCGAGGTCGAGGGCACCCCGGTGGCGTTGAAGCAGGCAATCGGCAAGGACCTGATCGTCGCGGAAGTCGAGGGTGATGTCGCAGCCGCCGAGGGCGAACTCCGTCGCATCGCAAGCGTCGACGACGTCGACGTGCACAACAACGAGCTGACGGTCTCCACGGCCAACGGCGCTGCGATGATCGCCGACGTCGCGGTCGCACTCAAGAGCAGCGGTGCCACGGTTCGCTCGCTCACGCTGCGCACACCCACACTCGACGACGTGTTCCTCCAAGTGACCGGCCTGTACCTCGCCGAGAGCCACGCGAACACCGACGAAACGGCGAGCACCGAAGAGACAGGAGCGGGACAATGACCGCCACACTCGACGCCCACCACCCGCTCGCCCGGAAGTCATCGATCTTCCACGACCTGAAGACCATCGCCAAACGGGCGTGTCGCGGCGTGTTCCGCGAACCTGAGTTCTTCATCCCGGCGCTCATCGTCCCCGTGTTCTTTTACGTGGTCAACGTCGGCGCGTTGCAGGACTTTGCCGAGCAGTCGGGCACAGTCGAGAACTTCAAGGCCTTCCAGCTACCGGTCTCGATCATCTTTGCCGTCACCGGAATCTCACGAGCGAGCGCATTGGTCACCGACATCCAGGGCGGCTACTTCGACCGCCTGCTCCTCACGCCAATCCGTCGGCCTGCACTGCTGCTCGGCTTGATGGTGGCCGACCTGATGGCGGTGATCATGCTCACCATTCCCGTGCTGCTCCTCGGCCTCGCGCTCGGCGTCAGCTTCACCACGGGCATTCTCGGCATGATCGCGTTCCTGTTCTACGGAGCACTTTGGGGCCTGGCGTTTGCGGGGTTCCCATATGCGATCGCCTTGAAGACGGGCAACCCAGCCGCGGTGAATTCGAGCTTCATTCTTTTCTTCCCGTTCGCGTTCCTCACGACGTCCTTCTTGCCGAAGGAAGCCTTGACGGGATGGCTGGCCACGGTGGCGACGTACAACCCAGTCACGTATGTGCTCGACGGCCTGCGCAGCCTCATCAGCGAAGGCTGGGAGTGGGACGTCCTGGCCAAGGGGTTGCTCGCCACGCTCGCCCTCGCGATATTCAGCTTCAGCCTGGCGAGCGCCGCCATGCGCGGCCGCGTCGCGCAGGACTGAGCCCGCCACCGGTGTTTGTGTCGGGATTCCTGCGGACCGTTCCGCAGAAACTCCGACACAAACGATGTTGCAACGAATTCGTGAACGTCCGGCTTTCATGGATCATTCAAGAAAGTTCGGATAATGTCCAATCCATGTCACCGGACTATGACCTCGACGCCGAGGTACACGCCGACACGCCGGCACAGCTGAAAGCCTTCGCCGACCCGTTGCGGAGCCAGATTCTGTCGCTCGTTCTCGAACGGGCAGCAACGGTCACCGAGCTGGCCCAGACCCTCGATCGACCCAAGTCGTCGATGGCATACCACGTCGATCAACTTGTCGACGTCGGCCTGTTGAAGGTCGTGCGGACGCGCAAGGTCCGAGCAATCGAGGAGCGGTTCTACGGCCGGGTCGCCCGCACGATCGTCATCGGCGATGGCGCGATGCCAACCGGAACGCGGATGCGAAGCTTCCTCACTGAAGCCCAACACGAAGCGATCGAGACCGACGACGACGGAATGCTGTCGACCATCCGTCGAGCCCGCATCCCAAAGGAACGGCGCGACGAGTTCTGGAAACGCGTGGCCGATTTGGCCGACGAGTTCGTCACGCTGCCTCGCGACGGCGACACGATCTATGGCTTCGTCGCCGCCGTGTACCCGACCGACCACCCGACACTCCCCAAGCCGAAGGAGGCGGCCTCGTGAGCGACGCAACGGACGGCGATCTTGTCGACGGGTCCGATCCTTCAGCCACAGAGGCCACCGAGACCACTGACGCTGCACGCAAGGTCAGCAATGAGGCGCGCCACGGCGCTGCGCTGCCCACAGACCGCCTCGGACGCAACTACTTCAAGCTGTTCAGCGCCAGCACGATCTCGAATCTCGGCGACGGCATCGGCATCATCGCCTACCCGTGGCTCGCGTCAGCGGTCACCCGCAATCCGCTCCTGATCGCCTTCGTCGGCGTGGTGCAACGGCTGCCGTGGCTGCTGTTCAGTCTCCCGGCCGGCGTGATCACGGACCGCCACGACCGACGGACCTTGATGGTCACCGCCAATCTGATTCGGTCAGTCCTCACGCTTGGCGTGGCCTTCGTCGTCCTGAACCAGCAAGGCGTGCTTCCCGGCCCCGACGAGGTCGACGCCGGCGCCGTTCTTGGCACCGACGCGTTCCTCTACTCGATGGTGCTCTTCGCCACGCTGCTGCTCGGGTTCGCCGAGGTGCTCTACGACAACTCGGCGCAGACCTTCATGCCGGCCATCGTGCACGCCGACCAACTCGAGAAGGCAAACGGTCGGCTGTGGAGCGCCGAACTCGTCAGCAACACCTTCGCGGGCCCGCCACTCGGGGCGCTGCTCCTCGTTGCCGCGTTCTCGGTTCCGTTCTTCGTCGACGCTGGCACGTTCCTCCTATCGGCCGTTCTGATCGCGCTCATTCCCGCAACGAAGAAGGTGCCGAAGCCAGCCTCGGCGGGCGCCGCTCCGCCATCATGGACGGCTGAGCTGCGCACCGGCTTCCGCTGGCTCTGGAACCACGATCTGCTCCGACCGATGGCCATCATCCTCGGTCTCCTCAACATGCTCAGCACGATGTCGACAGCAACGATGGTCTTGTTCGCTCAAGAAGTCCTCGAGACGTCGCCGACCGAGTTCGCACTCCTCTCGACGGGTGGTGCTGTCGGCGGCGCCCTTGGTGGGTTGACAGCGTCGCAGATCGCGAAGCGGATCGGCTCGGGCCCGTCGCTCTCTCTCACGCTCATCGTTGGGGGCCTCACGACCTTCCTGATCGGATTCGCCACCAACTGGTTGTTCGTGTGGGCGATGTTCGCCATCTTCATGCTCCTTGCCGTGCTCTGGAACGTGATCACGGTGAGCCTGCGCCAAACGATCATTCCCGACGAACTGCTCGGCCGGGTCAACAGCGTCTATCGGTTCTTCGCGTGGGGGATGATGCCGATCGGCGCAGCGCTCGGCGGTCTGACCGTCTTTGTGACCGACGTCTTCGGATCACGCGAATTGGCGCTGCGGATGCCCTTCTTCGTCGCCGGGGCGCTCAACATCGGGTTGTTCTTCTTCGCCGCACCCCGTCTGACGAGCGCGAAGATCGACGGCGCAAGGTCGGCAGCAATCATCCAGTAAATGTTGAGTCGTAGGTTGTCAATCTTTCGGATGGCCTCTAACATCATCTTCATTATCCAGACCACCTGAGCATTTGCTCAGCACTACCCGCAGGAGGAACATCCATGCTGCTTCAGAATTCTCCCTTCCGTGACTTCGACAGCCTCTTCGACCTGACTCGCTCCGGTTCCGCCGGCCGTGCCATGCCGATGGATGCATACCGTCGCGACGACAATGTGTGGGTCCACATCGACCTGCCCGGCGTCGCTGCCGACAGCATCGACATCTCCGTCGAGCGCAACGTTCTCACCGTGACCGCCGAGCGTTCCACCGCTCGGGAAGACGGCGACCGCTCGTATCTCGCTGAGCGCCATCGCGGCACCTTCCGCCGCCAGGTCAACTTGGGCGAGGGGCTCGATGCCGACGGCATCGAAGCCGACTACCACGACGGCGTGCTGACGCTTCGGGTTCCGGTTGCGCAGCAGGCCAAGCCGCGCAAGATCGAGATTCGCAACGCCAGCCTCGAGACCGATCCGTCGCTCGAGACCTCCGCGACCGACTGATTCTCGACAATTTCGGGAATCTTTGATCCAAGATCGAAGTTGCACCGAATACCAGTTGTTCACGCGAACCACACGACGCCCGGCCACACCCTCCCCCCAGGTGGTCGGGCGTCGCAGGTTTTCGGCTGATGTCGGCGCGGTCACCCTGTGCCTGCCACAACGTGACTGCTGACGCGCGAGACTGGCGCCTCATCGAACGCTGACCTTGGGGGTTGCCAGCCATGACCGAACTGTCGTACGCCGCAGGGCCGACTGACACGCCGTTGCTCGACGAGACAATCGGGCAGAACCTCGCACGCACCGTGGCCGCCCACGGCACCCGCGATGCGCTGGTCTCCGTCCATCAGGGTCTGCGATGGACCTACGACGAGTTCGCTGAACGCGTGTCGGCGTTGGCCAAGGGCATGCTCGGTGCCGGCCTCGTCACAGGCGACCGGGTCGGGTTGTGGAGCCCGAACTATGCCGAGTGGACCCTCCTCCAGTTCGCCACCGCCGAGATCGGTGTCGTGCTCGTCAACATCAACCCGTCCTATCGCACGCACGAGTTGGCATACGCCCTCAATCAATCGAGGTGCCGTTGGGTGATCGCATCGCCAACGTTCAAAACATCCGACTATCGGGCCATGGTCGACGAAGTGCGCGCCGAGTGTCCGACACTCGAGCGCGCCGTCTTCTTCTGGGACGACGACTGGGATGAGCTGTGCGCCGGCTCCGATGCCATCAGCGACGAGCAACTCGCTGAGATCGGTGCCTCCCTCACGGCGCACGACCCGATCAACATCCAATACACGTCGGGCACCACCGGGTTCCCGAAGGGCGCAACGCTGACCCATCACAACATTCTGAATAACGGCCACAACGTGGCTCGCGGCCAGAACATCACGCACGAGGATCGCCTCTGCATCCCGGTGCCCTTTTACCACTGCTTCGGCATGGTGATGGGCAACCTTGGCTGCACTTCGACGGGCGCCTGCATGGTGATTCCCGGTGATGCGTTTGACCCAGTCGCCGTGCTCACCGCGGTCGAGCAGGAACGCTGCACCGCGCTGTACGGCGTGCCGACGATGTTCATCGCCGAGCTGGCGCTGCCGAACTTCGACGACTTCGACCTCTCCAGCCTGCGCACCGGCGTGATGGCGGGGTCGCTGTGTCCGGAAGACGCGATGGTCGCGTGCATCGAGAAGATGCACATGGTCGATGTCACCAACTGTTACGGCATGACCGAGACCTCACCGGTGTCGTGCCAAACCCCCATCGGCGACACGCTCGCTCACCAGACGCAGACTGTCGGGGTCGCCCATCCCCATGTCGAAGTGCGGATCGCCGATCCCGCGACCGGCGAGACGTTGCCGCGCGGCGAGCGCGGCGAGTTCTGCACACGCGGCTACTCGGTGATGCAGGGGTATTGGAACGAACCCGAGAAAACCACCGCGTCGATCGACGCGGAGGGATGGATGCACACGGGCGACATCGCAATCATGTTCGACGACGGCTACGTCAACATCGTCGGTCGCATCAAGGACATGATCATCCGCGGTGGCGAGAACATCTACCCACGCGAGGTCGAGGAGTTCCTGTCAGGCCATCCCGACATCGCTGACATCCAAGTCATCGGCATTCCTGACGAGCGCTACGGCGAAGCCGTGATGGCCTGCGTCATCCCCGTCGAGGGCGCAACGCTGACGCTCGATGACATCAAAGAGTTCTGTGCCGGAAAGATCGCTCACTTCAAGGTGCCGGCCTACGTCCGCATCGTCGACGACTTCCCCATGACGGTGACGGGCAAGATCCGCAAGGTCGAGATGCGCGAAGCAGCTGTCGCTGCGCTCCAGCTGGGCGACTCCGTCGCCGACGCCTGACCGATCCGAACCTCACACCTTCTCTGCGTCACAACATCCGGCGAGATCCACTGGCGGCGGGATGTGGTGACACAGAACGATCCAGTGGGGTGACCTCGGATCATCCCGCTGGGGGATGGCGAATGCTCCGACGACAGACACACTGACGGTCATGACAGCGATCATCGAGACCGAGGGGCTGGTGATGCAGTTCCCGTCGACGCTTGCTCTTGATCGACTCGATCTGCAGATCCCGCCAGGCGTGACTGGGCTCGTCGGTGCCAACGGCGCCGGCAAG
>CAXMZV010000138.1:0-8874 GCA_964199985.1 Candidatus Ilumatobacter isfjordensis
CACCCTTCGCCGGCTTCGGCAGCTCGGCCCTCAGCCAGCGCGGCGGGCGCTGCGGGCAAGGGCGCGTTTGCCCTCCATGAAGTCGACGAGCACGTAGTCGCCGAGGTTCTCCGGGGTAGTAAAGAACGCACGACCCCGGTTGATCGAGGTCATCTGCTCGATGAACGCCCGCAGCGAACCATCGGCGCCGAGGCCGAAGGTGTTGATGCGGATCTGCTCTTTCGTGCAGCGCACCACTTCACGCAGTGTTGCCTCGATTGTTTCGCGCGCCGGCGGATAATTGAAGAAGGGAGAGCCGTCTGGCGTGATGTGAGCCGTTGGCTCGCCGTCGGTGATCATGATGATCTGCTTCGTGCCCGATTCTCGGGCGAGCAGCTGGCGAGCCAGCGTGAAGCCATGGTGCATGTTCGTGCCGTAGACGAAGTCCCACGACACCTCGGGCAGCTGCTCCGGAGTGAGGATTCGGGCGGTTTCGGAGAAGCCGACCAGGCCGAGGTAGTCGCGCGGGAACTGCGACGAGATGAGGCTGTGCAACGCCATGGCGACCTTCTTGGCCGGCAGGAAGTTGTCGCGCATCGGCATGGACAGCGAGAGGTCGAGCATCAACACCGTCGACGAACGGGTGAAGTGCTCAGTCTTCTCGATCTCGAAGTCGTCGGGATGCAGATCGACCGGCGACCCACCGCCCGTTCGCCGCACGGCATTGCGGATCGTGCGATTGAGGTCGAGCTGGAACGGGTCGCCGTACTCGTACTGCTTGGTGTCGTATGTGCGCTCGTGGCCCTGGCCGATGTTGCTGGTCTCATGCTGGCCAATCTGATCTTTGGCGAGCTTCGAGAATAGTTCGCGGAGCGCGTTGGAGCCGATCTTGCGGAGACCCCTCGGGGTCATCTCCAAGCGGCCTTCCTTCTGCTCGATGAGCCCTGCCTCTTCGAGCTGCTTGGTCAGCTCGGCGAGCCGCCTCAGTGATTTCGCGGCATCGTCGCCCATCAGATCGCGGACCTTGTCCATGTCGGCTTCGGCCAGAGCGCCCGGACTCGAGGCGTTCCGCAGCAGGTTCTCGAGCTGATCCAGGTCGCCGAGCTCTTGCATCTGCTGCATGGCCTGACCCATGCCCATCGGGTCCTGACCCTCGAAGTCGTAGCCCTGGTTCCACTGCATCTGCGGGAACATCTGCTGGAGGTTCCCCGACAGCTGTTGCATCTGCCATTGCAGATCCATGTCGTCCATCAGCTGATCGCTGAGCTGCTGCATCTGCGCACGCTGCTCGGGCGACATCGAGTTCATCATCGCCTGCATCGCGGCCATGCGCTGCGCCATCTGTTCGAGCAGTTCCTCGACCGATTCGGGGTTTTCGGGGAAGAAGTCGCCGAACTTCTCCATGAAGTCCTCGAAGCCCGGGTCGTCGCCACGCTGGTGCTTTTCGAGCATCTCGTTGAGCGCCTGCATCATGTCCTTCATACGCGCCATGTCCTCAGGCCCCATGTTCTCCATGGCGCCAGACATTTGGTCGACCATCTGCTGCATGAGCTGCTCTTTGAGCTTCTCCATCAGCTGATCGAAGCGTTGCTTGGCCTCTTTCGACTCGAAGCTGTACGAGTCGAGTTCACGGACCTTGCCGGCGAGATCGTCGGGCATGAGATCGAGTCGCATGTTGCGCTCCATCGCCGCGTTCTGCGCGTTCTCGGCGCGTCGTTCGTCACCGGAATTCTCCGCATCACGGAGTGCGTTCTCGATGGCGTGACGTTCCTCGTCGATCAAGTCGTTGAGTTCGTCGTTGATCTCGTCGTACACGCCTCCCAGGTCGTGCTGGTCGAGACGGTTCTGTCGTTCTTCACGCAACTGCTCGAGCAGCTCACGCAGGCCCTGCAACTGATTGCCGTCGCGGTCGCGCATGCCGTCCTGCATCATCTTGCGCAGTGCTGCGTTGACGTCGCCGTGGTACAGCAGTTCGTCGGTCAGCTCGTCGAAGGCCGCGTCAGCATCGAATTCGAAACCGGTCTGCGTGCCATCCCACCGGGAGTACTGGAACCGTGACGTCATGAGCCAAAGCTACTTGCTCCGTGTTGCGCACGTCCTGCTGGCCCCAGGGGCGCAGAAGCAGGTGTGACCCACGCAACTCGTTCACGCACTCTTCAAACCACATTGATGTGACGATGCAATAGAATGAACGCTATGCGGGTACCTCGCACCTTCGTCTTCGTCGATCTCTCCGGATTCACGAACTACACGGCTGCTTTCGGCGACGACGCCGCCGGGCGCATCCTCAGCGCGTTCCGCACCATCGTGCGGGCTGTGGCATCCGAGCGAGGCGTTCGCATCGCGAAGTGGCTCGGTGACGGCTGCATGGTCGTCGCAGTCGACCAGGCCGACGCCATCGCTTTCGTGCTCGACCTCGATCAGCGGTCCAACGAAGTGTGCACCCCGCTCACGGTGCGCTCCGGGCTCGCTACTGGCCATGCGCTGCTGTTCGAAGGCGACGACTACATCGGCTCGGCGGTCAACATGGCGTCGCGCCTGTGTGACCACGCCAAGGGCATCGAAGCACTCATGCCCACGATGCACATCGAGCGACTGCCCCAGGGCGTCAACGCCACCTCGGTCGGTGAAGTTGAGCTCCGCGGGTTCCCCGGGCCTATCGACGTAGTTGCGTTGACCGGCGTGCCGTTGCCAATCGACGCTGACGCCGAAGATCTCTGGACGCGCACGCCGTTCATTTGATCCTCAATCACCGCTTCTCCCATGAGCTTCACCCACGGCGCGACGCTGACCACCGCGACGACGTTCGGTCACGCTGACACGTCAAACCTCGGCCCGACAGCGGGAAACGGTTTCTACAAGCGGTGGCCCGACGACCTCGCGCTGCTCCAGGACCTCGGCCTCACCGACATTCGGCTCACGTTCGATTGGGCTCGGCTCCAGCCGAAACCCGGCGACTTCGACGGTGACTGGTCAGACCGCTTCGAGCAGATGGTCGCTGCATCAAACGCCGTCGGGCTGCGCGTCTGGGCGACGCTGCACGACGGGGCCGAGCCGCGCTGGGTCACCAACGAGGGCGGCATTCACGACGACACCGTCGCTGAGAAGTGGTGGCCACGCTTCGCCGAGCGAGTTGCCGATCGTTTCGGCGAGGAGATCGCTGGGTGGATTCCCTTCGCCGACATCGACAATCAACTCTCTGCAACCGGCTGGCGCAACACCTGGACGACGTTGAGCGGCGGCACCGCCCCAGTGGTCGCGGCGCTCGATGCCGAACACGTCGACGCCATCGGCAACTACCTCGAGACTTCCGACATCATCGGGATTGCTTTGACGCACGGTGAACTTGCTGACTCCGAACCGGACGACGAGCGTCTCGACCAGATGCGCGTGCGGCTCCACGACACCATTGGTGCAGCGGCCGACGCTGCGGCGGACCATCAACTGATCATCAGCCAGTTCACGCCGCATCACGACAATGCCGACGTCGCAGGGCAGATCGTTGGCGCCTTCGTCGGCGCAGTCACGGGGGCAATCGACGATGGTGTCGATCTTGGTGTGGTGTTTCTCGATCCGGCAATCGCTGGCCCAGATTCACCGAACGGGCTGCTCAGCGCCGAACGCGCGCCGCAACCGGCGTCCGAGGCCTACCTGCCCAACATCGATTGACGAATCGCCCGAGTGGGCGCTGGTCAGTGTTCGTAGTGATGGATCTCGGGGCGGTCGGTGCGCTGCAGATCGGTGATCGCCACCTCGACGTCGTGTGTTGCGTGCGCAAGCCGTTGCGCAGCGTCGGCCGGGTCCGCGACCGCATCGGCACGGTCGATGTCATCGATCAGCAGGTCGAGGCGACGACGTGAACGCCATGCGGCGTATCGCGCCCACTCCCGAGCCAGGGTCACGGGCTCGTCGACGTGGAAAAGGTCGACGTTGCGCGTCTGATCGTCGACGCGAACATCGGTGGCGATGTATCCGTTAACCATCGAGATGCGCTCGCCAGCGTGACGGAGTGGACCGCCGCGGTGGACGACCATGTTGCCGTGCAGGGCAACGGCGAAACCGGGTCCGGGCCACTCGACGCTGACACACCGATCGGCGGGCGGACGTTCGCCACGGTCGGCGAACGCTGCGACCTCGGCCTTGGTCCCGACGAAGTACTCGAAGTCACCGCCGTCGAGCATCTTCGGATCGGCGACCATCATCACGTAGTCAAGTGCGAGCGTGTCGTGGTGCCACTTGTCGACCGCGTCGCCAACTGCCGACGGGGCAAAGTTGAGATGCCCGAGCTGCGACGTGATGGGGTGCGGCGCCACGTCGACCCCGTACATCGAGCAGAGATGCTCGGTCACCTCCGGCGAGACACACAAGTCGCGCAACCAGCGGGAACGGTGGCAGCCGCTCCGCACCGACCGTTGGATGCGGGGGTTGGCCTGCGCAAACGATTCGAGCCGCCGAGCCAAATCGAGCATGACGACCGCACCGTCGTCCGACAAGACTCGGAACGCGGAGGTCGCCGCGACTCGACTCGCCGTCGCGGCGATCTCGTCGTCGCCGTAGCCGAATTCGTCGAGCGTCCGAATCTGCGCAGGCAGTTCGAGTTGCAGGTGGATCGCCGGGTCGAACGTCGGCTCGTTGTCCAACCACTCGAACCCCGGCGGTTGAGCAGAAAACGGAAGCACGTTGGCAGTCACACGATCAGTGTCACAGACGGAGGCCTCTCCGAGCGGAGCGAGTCGGGCGACAGCCCGAGCACCTAGGTGCGGCCGCGATAGGTGGCGGACTCGCCGCTGGCGTCTTTGTTCAGGCGTTTCGAAAGGTGCAGGCCCTCGAGGATGAACTCCACGGCCGCAGCGACCGAAGCCGGCGACTCGTCTCCGCCGGTCAGCACGGCCACGGGAGCCCGCAGAGCATCAACCTGCTCGACAACCGCAGCGAGTTCGGCGCTGGTCATCGACTCGCCGGTATGAGCCACTGCACCTTCTTCGAAGGCATCGACCACTGCCCGTGTGTGCTCGGGTGGAACCGTGTCCTTGAAGACGGTGAGCACCGCGCCCTTGACCAGGCTTTCCATGATCGCGCCGTCACGACCTTCCTCGATCGACTCGATCTCGATCTTGCCCATCGAACTCGCCGCCAGCGCACCAAGGTCGTCCACGCGAGCAACCGGGCTGGTTTCGCCAGAACGAAGCCCACGCCGCAGCGCGTTGGCCGACATGGATTCGTAGTTGCTGACGCTCAGCCGGACACTGACACCGCTGCGCTGGTTGACCTGGTTACTCGATCGAGCCAAGTGCGAGAAGGTCGCCACGACCTCGGTCAAGTAGTCGGGCACCGTGACCTTGATGGCACCATTGGGCATCTCGACGTCGAGTGATGCCGCTTCCTGCAACATGATGTCGATCTCGGTCTGCACGTCGAGTGGATAGTGCGTGCGAATCTGGCTGCCGAAACGATCCTTGAGCGGCGTGATGATGCGGCCCCGATTGGTGTAGTCCTCGGGGTTGGCCGATGCCATCAGCATCACATCGAGCGGCAGACGAATCTTGTAGCCGCGAATCTGCACATCGCGTTCTTCGAGCACATTCAACAGGCCGACCTGAATCCGCTCGGCGAGGTCGGGCAACTCGTTCATGGCGAAGATGCCACGGTTCGTGCGCGGCACCATCCCGTAGTGCAGCGTGAGCTCGTCAGAGAGGTAGCGACCCTCGGCGACCTTGATGGGGTCGACCTCGCCGATCAAGTCAGCGATCGACGTGTCGGGGGTCGCGAGCTTCTCGCCGTAGCGCGTGTCTCGGTGGACCCATTCGATTGGCGCACCGTCACCCCGCTCGGCAACGAGCTCCCTCGCATGCTTCGACACCGGGTGATACGGATCGTCATTGATTTCGCTGCCAGCGACGATTGGCATCCACTCGTCGAGGAGGCCGGTGAGCGAGCGGATCATGCGCGTCTTGGCCTGGCCACGTTCGCCGAGGAACACCACGTCGTGGCCAGCGAGCAGCGCATTCTCGAGCTGCGGCATCACCGTGTCCTCGTAGCCCTGCACGCCGGCGAACAGCGGCTCGCCGGCCGCCACCTTCTCGATTGCGTGCTCGCGAACCTCCTGCTTGACGGGCCGCGAGACCCATCCAGATGCCTTCAATTCGCCGAGCGTGGATGCGCTGGGAGCGCCTGCGTCTGCCATGCGCCGAACCTAACCCAGCTACGCAGCCCATGTTCATCCGGGCGCACAGTCGCGTCCCCGTGGCCGACGTCGGCTGCAACGCGTACGCTTCGACAATGGAGTTGACTCGCCGCGAACTGGACGGCCGCTGGGTCGCGGTCGAGGCGAACGACGACGTCCGTCGGTACGGCATCGAGCTCGACACCGACGACACGCTCTGGGAACCCGTGACCGTCCCGGGGCACTGGCGCGACACACCGAAGTTCGCCGCCAGCGACGGCCCAGTGATGTACCGGCATCGCTTCGCTGCCGATCCGCCGAGCGATGGCGCACGTCGATGGATCACCCTCGACGGCATCTTCTACCAAGCCGACGTTTGGCTCGACGGCGCCTACCTCGGCGACCCGGAGGGCTACTTCTTTCCCCACACCTTCGACGTCACCGCCCTGTCTGAGCTCGACAACGAGCACGTCCTCGCCGTCGAGGCCACCTGTACGCCGCAGGGTGGCGCCAACAATCGCCGGAACATCACCGGCGTGTTCCAGCATTGGGATGGCATCGACCGCCAATGGAATCCGGGCGGCATCTGGCGCACCGTTCATCTGTATGACACCGGGTCAGTGCGCGTCGACCGGTTCCGCGTGCTCTGCCGCGACGCCGACACGCGGCGAGCACACCTGCGCCTGGCCGCTCGGCTCGACAGCGATGCGCAGCGAAGCGTCACCGTCCGCACCTTCGTCGACGACGAGCTCCACGACGAGCAAGTGCACGTCATCGCGTCCGGCGAGAACCAGATCGAGTGGAGTCTGGACATCGTCGATCCGCAACTCTGGTGGCCGCGGGCATTGGGCGATCAGCCGCTCACTGACGTGGCCGTCGAGGTCGACGTCGACGGCCAGCTGAGCGACCGGCGCGAGCGACGGACCGGACTCCGCCAGGTCACCTGGGACAACTGGATCTGCTCCGTCAACGGTGAACGTCTCTTTCTGAAGGGCGCGAACTTGCTGCCGACTCGCGCTGGGTTGGCCGATGCCGACAAGGACGCCGTCCGTCGGGACCTCGAGTACGCCGTCGACCTCGGCCTCGATGTCGTCCGCCTCCACGGCCACATCGCCGACCGAGAGGTGTATCGCGCTGCCGATGAACTCGGCATGCTGATCATGCAGGACTTCCCGCTGCAGTGGGGCCACGCTCGAAGCGTGCGCGGTCAAGCCGTCGATCAGGCCCGCGCCGCAGTCGACACGCTCGGCCACCACCCGTCAATCGTGCAGTGGACCGCCCACAACGATCCGTCGGCCACCACCGCAGTCGACCGGTCCGATTGGAAGAAGCGAACACGGCAGGTGATGGCGCACCAACTGCCGTCGTGGAACAAGTCGGTGCTCGATCGATGGGTCAAGCGGTCGTTCGAGAAGGCGGACTCGAGCCGCGAGACCGTGGCGCACTCCGGGGTGCTCCCCCACTTCCCGCAGCTCAGTGGCACCGACACGCACCTCTGGTACGGCTGGCACCGCGGTGATGCCGAGGATGTGGCCGGGCTGGCCGCACGTTTCCCACGACTGGTGCGATTCGTGTCTGAGTTCGGCGCCCACTCGCCACCGAACACGGCACCGTTCATTGACGACGAATTGGCTGCACACGAGTGGCCGAACCTCGACTGGGATCGTTTGCACACCGAGTTCGGTTATCAACGCGATCAATTCGAGCGGCTGTTCCCGCCCGACCAGTTCGACTCGTACGAGTCGTGGCGCAACACGACTCAGCTGTATCAGTCGCATGTGTTGAAGACACACATCGAGACGCTGCGCCGACTGAAGTACCGGCCGAGCGGAGGGTTCTGCTTCTACGCACTTGCGGACCCCGCCCCAGTCATTTCAGCGAGCGTGCTCGACCACGAGCGGGTCCCGAAGGATGCCTACGCGGTCGTCAAGGCGGCATGCACACCCGTGCTGGTCGTTGCCGGCATCCCACCCGAATGGGTCAACGAGGGCGACCGTCTGCGACTCGACGTCCACCTGATCAACGACCTGCGCGAAGAGATCGACTTCGCCGTCGTCGACGCTGTTGCATCGTGGGCAGGCGGTGAGCAGCGGTGGAGGTTCGGTGGCCCCGTGCCCGCCGATGACGTGGTCAAGGTCGGCCAGATTGACCTGACCGTGCCAGACACACTGGGCGAACTGTCCTTCACGTTGACGATGACGGCCGGCGATATCACCAGCAAGAACCGATACACCACCGCCGTCACCCTGCCACCCGGCGCCTGATCGGCCCCGGCACCCGGCACCCAGCCGAAATCTCAAACTACAAGCAAGGCATTCTGGGAGAGTGGTCTTCTCATCTTCATCGAGAAGGAGCACCCATCTCCTTACGTTCCATCGGCACGTTCACCGCCGGCGCCCTGCTGGCTTCAGCATTGACCTTCACCGGGATGCAGTCTTGGCAAGCCGGCGCCGCTCCCGGCGACAACGACACCACCTTCGTCCCCGTTCCACCCTGCCGCCTCTTCGATACACGGCCCGGCCTCGACAACGTCGGCATCCGGGTGGCGCCGCTCGGGCCCGGTGAAACCTTCCCGACGCAGGTCACGGGCAGCAACGGCGAGTGCGTCGGCATCCCCACCGACGCCACCGCCGTTGCATTCAACGTCACCGCCGTCAGCCCGACGGCCGAGTCGTACCTCATACTCTTCCCGGCGAACCTCACCACGCCGCCCAAGGCGTCGAACCTCAACT
>CAXMZV010000139.1:0-8785 GCA_964199985.1 Candidatus Ilumatobacter isfjordensis
TCGGTGTGGAGCTGCTCGACGCCGCGGCGACTTCCGTCGCCGAGTTGCTCGATGGTTGTTCGATGCTCTGCCCGGCGCCCGGTGTGCCAGAAACACACCCGATCATTGAGGCTGCTCTCGTCCACGTCATCGAAATCGTCTCCGAGATCGAACTGGCCTACCGGTGGGAACAACAACGTCCTGGCGGCCCCCGCCTCATGCTCGCGGTCACTGCGACCGATGGCAAGACCACCACAACCAAGCTCGCTGTTCACCTGCTCGAAGCGGCCGGCATCAGGTCGATCGATGCAGGGAACACCGATACACCACTCGTGGACGCCGTTGATGCCGTCGACGCCGATGGCGATGAACGTTATGACGCCTTTGTCGTCGAGTGCAGCAGCTTTCGCCTGGCGTGGACCCCCATGTTCCGGGCCGACGCCGCGGCGTGGCTCAACCTGCAGCCGGACCATCTCAACTGGCATCGGTCGATGGACGCGTACGAAGCTGCGAAGGCCCAGGTCTTCGCCAACCAGACCGCTGCCGATGTATCGATTGGCTTTGCCGACGACGCCATCGTGATGGCGCGGCTGGCTGCTGCGCCCGGGCGCAAGTGCAGCTTCGGCTCCGCCGATGCCGACTACCGAGTCGAGGGGACGGCACTTGTTGGCCCCAACGGCGTCATTGCGCCGCTCGAGTCGCTGCGACGACGTCTGCCTCACGACGTGACCAATGCGCTGGCCGCAGCAGCATTGGTGCTCGAAACCGGCCTCGCTGATGCAGATGCCGTCGCCCGAGGCCTTGCGACGTTTGTTGGTCCGCCACACCGGTTGGAACTCATCGAAACGATCGACGGCATCGATTGGTACAACGACTCGAAGGCCACAACGCCCCACGCCGCGACCGCAGCGATCACGTCGTTCGACCGGATCGTGCTCATCGCCGGAGGAGCCGACAAGGGCGTCGATCTGTCATCGATGGCCGCTGAGCCCGAACGCTTCTCTGCGGTGATCGGTCTCGGGACGACAGCGCCACAGGTCGTCGAACTGTTCACCAAGGCTGGCGTGGATGCCGAGCGGGTCGTTGACGTACACACGCTCGAACGAGCCGTGGCGCAGGCGGCCGAGTGGGCCAGCGACGGTGACATCGTCTTGCTCTCACCGGGGTGCGCCAGCCTCGATCAGTTCACGAATTTCGAAGTACGTGGCGACACCTATCGCCGCCTCGTCGCCGAACTCTCGCAGGAGGTCTCTGCATGACGTCAACACTCACCGTTGCCGATCGCCGTCGGGCGGCGCTCGAACGCCGCGCAGCGTCGACGGCGCCCGTGCGATCGGCCCCTCGGGCGAAGTCTCACGCTGCAAGCCATCGGCCGCTGTTGCAGCCGGCCCGGCAAGCGACGAAAGCCGCCTGGAAAACCCGCGAGAAGCTCGGCCCACCACCCGGCACGTTCTACGTCATCGCTGGCGTCGTCGCCGTGTTCGTGATGCTCGGACTCGTGATGGTGCTGTCGGCATCTGCGATCACGCAGGTCAACGTCGGGAACTCGCCGTACGCGGTCTTCGGCAGGCAGGCGATGTGGGCAGGTTTCGGGCTCATCGGCATGGTTTTCGCCACGCAGGTGCCGTACACGGTGTGGCGTCCGCTCACCATCCCCCTTGCCGTGCTCGGCGTGGCTGCCATGGCAGCACCTTTCGTGCCAGGCATCGGCGTGAGCATTAACGGCGCTCGCTCGTGGGTCCGCGTCGGCGGCTTCTCGATGCAGCCGTCGGAGTTCCTCAAACTTGTTGTTGTCATCGTGGCTGCCGATCTGCTGACGCGGCGCGCTCGCGGCATGGCCGATCGCACCCGCACGCTGTTTCCCGTCACGGCGATCGCCGGACTCGCTGCTGCGCTCTGCTTGGTGCAGGGCGACCTCGGGTCCGCCATCGTGATCGGTGCAATCGTGCTGAGCGTGGCGTGGATTGCCGGGCTGCCGATGCGTCAGATCTCGATGCTGGCGTTCGCAGCAGTCGCCGGTGCGCTGATCTTCGTCGTGTCCAGCCCGCGCCGCCTCAGCCGATTCACGGCGTTCACCGACATCGAAGCCCACAAAGAGTTCGAGTCGTATCAGGTGTACCAAGGGCTGGTGAGTATCGCGAACGGTGGCCTCACCGGATCCGGCATCGGCGGAAGTCGGGCCAAGACCGGCTTTCTTCCGTACGCGCACAGCGACTTCATCTTCTCGATCATCGCCGACGAACTCGGCATGATCGGTGCTGCCGCAGTGGTGGGCGGCTTCATCGTGCTGGTCGCCTTCGGCGTGCAGACGGCCTTGGCAGCTCCCGATCGCTTCGGAATGCTCCTCGCCGGCGGCATCTCGGCCTGGTTCGGGGTGCAAGCGATCGTCAACCTCGGCGGAGTCACCGGCCTGATGCCCGTCACCGGTCTCACGCTGCCCTTCTTCTCCGCAGGCGGCAGCTCGCTCTTCGTCAGCATGTTCGCTGCGGGGTTGTTGCTGAGCGTCGCACGGCGCGCGATTCGCAGTTGATGACCGCACCGCTCAGGGAGACGTTCGCGGTCGTGACCGGTGGTGGCACCGCCGGACATGTGCTGCCCGCCCTTGCCGTGGCCGAAGCGCTCGTGGCACGCGGACATGATCCGGCGAGCATCGTCTATGCCGGATGCGAACGCGGGATGGAGACTCGCCTACTCCCGAGCACCCCGTTCCCGCACCGCTTCTATGACGTCGTCGGCTTGCAGCGCAGCCTGACGCGTCGCAACCTCGGCTTCGTCCCGAAACTGCTCCGAAGCACCCGCCAGGCAATCAAGGACTTCCGGGCCAACCGCCCGGCCGTTGTTGTGTCTGTCGGTGGATACGCCAGCATGCCGTCGGTCTTCGCTGCGCGCCGCCTGAAGGTGCCCGTCGTCGTGGTCTCGTATGACCGCACGCCCGGGCGAGCGAGCCGATTGTCGGCACGCCGCGCGGTGGCTTGCGCAGTTGCGTTCGAGAACTCGCCGCTCCCACGGGCCGAAGTCACCGGCGCACCTGTTCGTCAGGCCATCTTCGACGTCGATCGAATCGCCGGCCGTGCTGAGGCGCGCGCTCGTTTGGGGCTGCCCGCAGACCGCTTCGTCATCGCCGTCATGGGCGGGTCGCAGGGGTCCGGTGTGCTGAACGGCGCGGTCGCCGACTACCTGCAACAGCACGCTGCCGACACTCAGCTCGCCGTTCGTCAAGCAGCGGGGGAGCGTTTTCTCGATGGGATCGACCGCATTGGTGATAGGGCGGCCGACGGAACTGGTGTGCTGCATCAACTCACCGGATACGAAGACGACATGCCGTCGGTCTACGCCGCCGCCGATCTGCTGATCGGACGCGGCGGCGCCAGCACGGTGCACGAGGTTGCCGTCACGGGGACTCCGGCGGTCCTGGTGCCGTGGCCGAATGCGGCCGACGATCACCAGACCGACAACGTCGGATGGTTGAGCGAACAAGGCGGTGCGATCCTGCTTCCCGAGGCAGATCTGCATCGTCCCGACGTCGGTCTCGCGGACACGATCACACGGCTGCGTGCCGTCCCGGCCGAACTTGCTGCGCTCAGTGCTGCGGCCAGCCAGCGGGGTGACGTCCATCGATCTGGCGCATTGGCAGCGTTGATCGAGCGCGTCGCTCTAACCTCTGCTGCATCGTGATGCCTGTCCCGCCGCTCGACCTCTCGATTCCGCACCGCCTCCACGTCGTCGGCATCGGCGGACCCGGCATGAGTGCCATTGCCATCGCCCTGGCCGAGATGGGGCACGACGTGTCCGGCAGTGACCTGCGCGAACATCCCGTTCTCGAACGAGTGCGCGCGGCGCGGGCACGAGTGCATGTGGGGCACGATCGCAACTACGTCCACGGCGTCGACGCCGTCACTGCATCGACTGCCATCCCGGCGCACAACATCGAACTCGACGAAGCCCGCACCACGGGCGTCACCCTGCTCCGCCGCGCCGGCATGCTCGCTTCGATCTGTGCCTGCGCCAAGTCGCTTGCGGTCGCTGGGACGCACGGCAAGACCACGACAACATCAATGCTGATGTTGATGCTGGCCGAGGCGCGCCTGCGGCCGAGCTTCATCGTCGGAGGCGACGTCACCGATGTCGGCACGGGTGCGCACTGGTCGGGCGGGGAGTGGCTCGTCGTGGAAGCCGACGAAAGCGACGGCACTCACCTCGAATTGCCGCTGTACGGCACGATCATCACCAACGTCGAGACCGACCACCTCGACCACTACGGCAGCTTCGACGGCATTGTCGACAGCTTCGACACGTATCTCGCTCAGATTCCGGGACCAAAGATCGTCAACGCGGACGACGACGTGGCCCGCGGACTCGGTGCCAACCACGGTGCCACGACGTTCGGACTCAGCAACGACGCAGACGTTCGCGCTGTCGACATCGAGGCCGCCGACGGATCGTTCACGTTCGATGTCGAACAGCGCGCTGCGGGCGGCATGGAACGGCTCGGCACCATCCATCTGCCGATGCGCGGCATCTACAACGTGCGCAACGCGCTCGCCGCTATAGCAATGGCCTTGGAGATCGGCGTCGAGTTCGCCGACATCGCTGCGGCACTGGCCAAGTTCGGTGGCGTGGCGCGACGGTTCGATGTCCGTGGAGTTGATGACGGAGCAACGTTCGTCGACGACTACGCCCATTTGCCGACCGAGATCGACTCGGTCCTCACGGGCGCTCGCGACAGCGGCGACGGCTGGAGTCGTGTCATTGCCGTCTTCCAGCCCAATCGATTCAACCGCATCTCAGAGATCTGGCGTGACTATGCCGATGCGTTCGGCCAGGCCGACCTCGTGGTACTCACCGAGATCTACGCCTCCGGCACGACGCCCATCCCGGGGATCACTGGCAAGTTGATCGTCAACGCCGTCACCGAGGCGCACCCCGGCCAGCGTGTCATCTGGCTGCCGAGCCGTTCAGACCTGGTGTCATTCGTCGCCGGCGAAGCTCGATCGGGTGACGTCGTGATTTCGATGGGGTGTGGCGACATCGCATCGTTCCCGTCAGAAGTCCTCGATGCCCGCAGATCTGTCTGACATGGAGTCGAATCACGACCAGGCGGTGGAACGCGCCGCTGAACTGCTCGGACCACTTGCAGCACAGAACGTGCCGATCGGCACCATGACCACCTACCGCGTGGGCGGCGCCGCCGATCTGTTCGTCCGACTGACCGAGCGTGATCAACTCCCGGTCGTCGCTGCCGCGCTCCACGCATCGGGGCTCCCCCTCCTCGTTATCGGGCGCGGGTCGAATCTGCTTGTCGCCGACGCAGGTTTCCGTGGGATCGCATTGTCGATCGCTGACATCTGCAACGACATCGACGTCGACCTCGACGCATCAACGGTCACGGCGGGAAGCGGCGTCCTGCTTCCGGTCTTGGCGCGCCGAACCGCGTCTGCTGGCCTGACCGGATTCGAGTGGGCCGTCGGCGTGCCGGGCTCGGTCGGCGGTGCCGTAAGGATGAACGCAGGTGGCCACGGATCGGACATGTCTGCGTCATTGACCTCGGTCACGCTGGCCGACCTCGCTGCCGTTCCAAACAGTGACATCGTGCAGCCGATGGATGCCGTACAACTCGGGCTACGTTTCCGCGGCAGCGGACTCTCGCCCACCCAGTTGATCATCGACGCCACCTTGCAACTCGCGCCAGGAAGTCGCGAGGCCGCCGAGAGCGAACTCAGCGAGATCGTGCAGTGGCGTCGCGCAAATCAGCCCGGTGGGCAGAATGCCGGCTCGGTCTTCGTCAACCCGGTGCCGGGCGAAGTCACATGCGGTGCCTTGATCGATGGCGCGGGCCTCCGCGGATTCCGGCATGGGTCGGCAACCGTGTCGGAGAAGCACGCCAACTTCATTCAGGCCGACGAGGACGGCAGCGCTGATGACGTTCGAGCGCTGATGCGTCTCGTCCGTGATCGAGTGGAGGCCTCATCAGGATGGCGATTGCGCAGTGAGATCAGGTTAATCGGCTTCGAGGACGACTTCTGATGTTCGGACGCAAGAAATCTGACGAGCCGCCAGCGGGCGAGCCGACACCGGCCGGCGAACGTGTGCGCCCCGAGGACTCCGTGCTCGATGAGTTGTCTCGGGCGTTCGGGACAGCGGACGACGCGCAAGATGACAATGCCGCGCTGATTGCCGACGATGACGAAACCGAACAGGCCCCGGTCGATCCGCTCAGTGAACCGGTCGAACTTTCGATAGTCACCTCGGACGGCGACGAGGACGGTGCAGCTGAGACCTCGGTGGCCGTGCCGGCATCCGAGCGCGGGACGATTCGCATCGGCGACGACTTCGGCGACGGGGCCATCGATTCAGTGCCTGTCGCCGAGGCGCTCGGTCGGGCCGACCGGGAAGACGGAGTCCGCGATGTCGTCATCACCGACCGCCGACTTGTGACTGACCGATCGACCATCGCCATCGGTGGCAACGACGACCTACCCGACGCCGTCTATCTCGATGGTGACTTCGATGGTGATGACTCGGGCACGGTCTTTATCGATGACGACGGGACAGGTGATGCCGTGGCAGCCAAGGACGCAACGACGCCAGGGATCGAACCCCGTCTTCGGCAACGCCGCATCGGGGTCAACCGGGCTGCGAACCGCAAGCGGATCAAGTGGGCGGCGCTCGCTGTCTTCGGCGTGCTCATCGTCCTCGGCATCCTCACGGTGCTGGGCTCGAGTTGGTTCGCGATCGACGACGTCGACGTGACCGGGGCCGTCTACACCGACGAGAATCGACTGGAACTCGTCGTGGAGGACCTGTTGGGAACGCCGGCGCTGTTGGCCGACACCGAACAAGCCGAGCAGCAACTCGAGTCGATTCCGTGGGTTGAGGACGCGCGCGTTCGTGTCGACTTTCCAGACTCCGCAACGATCGAGATTCGTGAACGAACTCCGGTTGCCACGATGGCGGGCGTCGACGGTCGGTTCCGCGTGCTGGACGACGAAGGGCGAGTGCTCGATGTGATCGAGGGCCAGCCCGTCGCCTTCGTGCTCCTGAGTGGTCCGTCAACGCTTGACCTCGCAGCTGGGGAGTTTGCACCTGTGGGTCAGGCCTCGGCTGCATCACTCGTCACCAAACTCACACCCTCAGTGCGACCGCACGTGCTGTCGATCGACGTCACCGACGACGGTGCCGACCTCGTGCTGTTCCTCGACCCCGGTGCGTGGGCTGAGCAGACCAGCCCGATCCGGGTACGCTTCGGCTCCGCCATCGGCGACAGCGATCAGATCGAGAAGCTCGTCAGACTCGAGGACCAGCTCGACGATCTTCCCGACGGCACGATCACCGAGATCAACGTGGCCACCAACGAGGTGACCGTATTGTGACCGTCCCAATCATGACCCGCAGAACCTGGCAGGATGTCACACTCATGAACAACTCACTCGAAGGGAACCGCTGATGGTCGGCGCTCCACAGAATTATCTTGCCGTGATCAAGGTCATCGGTGTCGGTGGCGGTGGCGTCAATGCCGTCAACCGCATGATCGACGCGGGCCTCAAGGGCGTCGAGTTCATTGCGGTCAACACCGATGCGCAAGCGCTCCTGATGAGTGATGCCGATGTCAAGCTCGACATTGGTCGCGATCTCACGCGCGGACTCGGTGCTGGCAGTGATCCCGAAGTGGGACGCGAAGCCGCCGAGGCCCACAAAGACGAGATCGAAGAGATGGTCAAGGGCGCCGACATGGTGTTCATCACCGCAGGTGAAGGTGGAGGCACAGGCACTGGCGCTGCGCCCGTCATCGCCGAAGTCGCTCGCGAGGCCGGAGCGCTCGCCATTGGTGTCGTCACCCGACCGTTCTCCTTCGAAGGCCGCAAACGTGCGGTGCAGGCTGACAACGGCGTCGGGCGTCTCAAAGAAAAAGTCGACACGCTCATCGTCATCCCGAACGACCGCCTGCTCACCGTCGCCAACGACAAGACCAGCGTGCTCAACGCCTTCAAAATGGCAGACGAAGTGCTGCTGCAGGGTGTGTCGGGCATCACCAGCCTCATCACCACACCGGGCTTGATCAACACTGACTTCGCGGACGTCAAGATGATCCTGTCCAATGCCGGCTCGGCGCTGATGGGAATCGGCCAGGCCAGCGGCGACGAGCGTGCGATGTCTGCTGCCAAGGCTGCTATCTCCAGTCCGTTGCTCGAGTCCGCCATCGATGGCGCGCGAGGCGTGCTGCTCAACATCACTGGCCCGTCAAGCATGGGTCTGTTCGAGATGAACGCTGCCGCCGAGATCATTCACGGTGTTGCGCATCAAGACGCCAACATCATCTTCGGTACGGTCATCGACGACGAGATGGGCGACGAAGTGCGCGTCACGGTCATCGCTGCCGGGTTCGATCGAGTCGAGGGGCAGGGGAGTGGCACAGCAGGTTCCGCCGACCTTGGGCTGCGCAGCACCACGCCGACGCGGATCACCGAACTCTTCGGCGACAGCGATGAGCCTGATCCGCTCGACGACGACGATGACGACGACTTCGACGTCCCGTCGTTCCTGAAGTAGTCCGACCCTGGCGGTCGACCTCTTCGATCGCGTCATCGGCGACACTCGCCTGCGGGCGATCGTCTCAGATCGCCACGACGGCGACTTCCATCCGCATCGCGTCGGAGCCGACGAGCTCGACGCGCGTCAAACGAGCACTGATCGGGCGCCCGTTCTCGATGGTCGATCAGGTCCACGGCACCGCCGCCTGGTGGGTGGGCTCGAACGTGGGCGCATTAGATCGGTGGCCGGTGCTCGGCGAAGCTGATGAGATCGGAAG
>CAXMZV010000140.1:0-8750 GCA_964199985.1 Candidatus Ilumatobacter isfjordensis
ATCCGACGATCTCGATCAGCCCGACGGAGTCCACCAAACCCGTGAGCAGCAGGTCGGTGTCACCGACGATCTCCACCGACGGATCGAGGCTGACGTCAGCATTGACGAATGACAAAAGCTGTTCCCGCATCACATTGTGCTCTTTGCTGAATCGCCGTCCGTTGAGGCCGCAAGTTCACGTCGTACAGCAGCCACGTCAATCTTGCCACTGGCGTTGCTCGGAAGTTGCATTCGGAACTCAATGTCACGAGGTATTGCGATGGCGGGCAACCGTTCACGGCACCACGCGCGGAGTTCCTCGGTATCGGGCGCGGCACCACGTTCGAGGACCACTACGGCGCGGATGACCGCCGCAGCACCCTTCGCCGACGGACCCGCAACGGCGTGGAGCACTCCCGGTGCACCGGTCAGCACCGTCTCGATCGCCTCGAGTTCGAGGCGCACCCCACGAATCTTCACCTGATGATCGCGGCGGCCACGAAACACCAGAACACCGTCCGGGGTTTGGTTGACGATGTCACCGGTGCGGTACCACGGAGCTTTGCCCGCATTCTGTTGCAACTGTGACGAAGTCAGATCGTCAAGCTTCCAATAGCCGCGCATCACCGTTGGCGCGGAGACCCACAGTTCACCGGATTCGCCGTCGGCGACGTCAGCGCCAGCGTCGTCGACGACTCGCACCTCGACCCCCTCCCAGGGCCGGCCGATGGGCACGATGTCGCCGACTTCGGACGGGTCATGTACGTGATGGTGGGTGCAGGCGTTCACTTCGGCCGGTCCGTAGACGTTGACGATCGACCGTCCGGGTAGGGCATCCATCAGCTGTCGCAACGACGCGCCGGGATACGGCTCGCCGCCGTAGAGCACGGTGCGGAGCGCGGGCAGCGGCCGCTGCTCGAGGCCCCCACGCTCGGTGACGTTGCGCAGCAGGAAGGGCACGGTGTACCAAACCGTGACTCCGCACTCTTCTGACCGCTCGACCAACGCTGCGGGGAACTGCAGATGTGCCTCAGCCATGATGACGACCGTCGACGTCGCGAGCGGCGCCGCGTAGAGCTCCAGCGTCGACATGTCGAAGTGCAGGGGATTCATGCCGGCGACGCGATCGTCCGCGTCGAGCCCGTACTCCCGGACAGCTCGCGCCGAATAGGCCATCGCGCTGCGATGCGTGTGCACGATGCCCTTCGGCCGCCCGGTCGAGCCGGACGTGAAGATGATGTAGGCGACATCATCGGGCCGGACGGTCGGGAGGTCGCAATTTGCCGACGTGGTGATCGCATCGTCCCAGCGGACGATCGGTTTCGCCAATGAGTCGTGGTCTGCGTCAACTTCACCGGTCGCGATGACCGTTGCAAGTTCGCCGGCGACCGCTGTCCACGGGTCGATGGCCCGGATGGTTCTGACGTCTCCGACCAAGGCTCGGACCTCAGCATCGGCGAGCACCGTGCGAGCATGCAGCGCAGGCGCAAGCGGGTCGATCGGGACGACGACGGCACCGGCGCGCAGTATGGCGTGCACGGACAGGAAGGATTCGTGGCCCTTCCTGCGCGCAACTCCGACGCGGTCGCCGTGTTCGACTCCGGACTCGCGCAGCGAGTGGGCGAGACCAACGGTTGCCCGCTCGACCTCTGCCCACGTCAACGATGTGTCGAGCCCGACGAGCGCGTTCCTCGTCGGCGCGAGCGCAGCGGCCCGCGAAACCAGACCTGCAAGCGTGTCCGGCGGTGAAAGGTACGCCGTCCCACCATCAACGATCACGATGGGTGACAATCTACGTCTCGTGACGGCTCCGCTGGCAAGTCGTCTGCGCGATTGTCGACCTTCGCCTTGCCACCCGAGGGCACGTCGGTCAGACTCCTTGCGATGGGCGGTCGAAAAGATGATGAGATCGGGGCGTTCGACGCCCTGCTTCTTCTCGATCATCCGCGGAAGGCGGCAGCAGCCGAATGGGCCTCGGTCCATCTCGGCGAACACACCGACGAGTTCGATGCGCACCGATGGCAGGCCGCGGCCGAGTTCGGCGTCCAGGGCCTCACGATGCCACCAGAACTGGGTGGCGCCGGAGCGACGATCGTCGAGGCGTTGCTGACCTTCGAAGGTCTCGGCCTCGGAGCCCGTGACAACGGCATGGTCTTTGCACTGTCCGCGCAGGTGTTCTCGATGCAGAGCGCACTCCTCGCGGCCGGATCCGCCACGCAGCACGAGCGCTGGATACCTCGTCTCTGTTCCGGCGACGCGATCGGTGCGTTCGCAATGTCTGAGCCGGACGCCGGGTCGGATACGGCGTCGATCTCCACGCTCGCCGAACCACTCGCAACCGGTGGCTATCGGCTCAACGGCACAAAGACGTGGGTCACGCTCGGTTCGTTGTGTGACGTGGTGATCGTATTCGCCACGACCGACCCGAGCCTCGGCCGCTGGGGGCTCACTGCGTTCGTGCTCGACGCACACCGACCGGAAATCTCCTTCGGCGAGCCGATCGAGAAGCTCGGTCTGGAGAGCTGCCCCTTCACGACGATGACACTCACCGACTGTGTGGTGACCGACGACGATGTCCTCGGCAATCCCGGAGCGGGTAGCTCGATCTTCGCCGATGCAGTGAACGCCGAACGGGCCTTTCTTTACGCGGCCCAACTCGGTGCGACCGAACGCACCATCAACGCCTGTGTCGAACGCGCACAGACGCGTGAACAATTCGGCAAGCGCATCGGTCAGTTCCAGGCGATCTCGCACACCATTGCCGACATGAAGGTCAACCACGAAGCCGCTCGACTGCTCGTGTTCAAGGCCGGCCTGCTCCGCGACGCCGGCGCGGACGTCACGATGGCCGCAGCGCTGGCCAAACTCCAGACGTCGGAGACCGCGGTCCAATCCGCGCTCGACGCCGTCAAGATCTTCGGCGCCGAGGGGTACACGACGGCTGCCGGCATCGAACACGAACTCCGTGATGCCATTGGCGGCCTCTCGTATTCTGGTACCAGCGAAATTCAACGGAACATCGTCGCCGGCCTCCTCAGGGCGGACCGGCCAGCACGCAGAAGGCGGTAGAACACGTGCACACCATGATCAGACGACTCCTCACGACGGTGATCCTTGCGACAACATTGCTCGGCCTCACGGCGTCGAGCGCACATGCTCACTCCGGCGTGCAGTCGTATCTCTACCTCGACGTCACGACCGATGAACTCGGAGGACGCGTCGAGATGCCCTTCGGCGATCTGCGAACCGTCTTCGGCCTCTCCCTCGACGGCGACGAAGATGCGATCCTGGAGGAACTCCGCCTGAACGAGGACGCGCTGGCGGCGTACGTGAAAGAACACTTCGAGATCGGCGCGGACGGCGAACGCTTCGATTACGAGTTCACCACGATCGAACTGTTACCGGCCGAAGGCGGGTACGCCCTCGTGTACTTCCTGGTCGATCTCCCGAGCGCCGATGTCCCACGAGTACTCGACATCGGCTTCGACCCCTTCTTCGACGACATCGACGACCGAGACGCGCTGCTCCTGATCGCCAACGACTGGCAGTCCGGTGTGATCGACAACGGCGAGGAGGTGCTCCTCGGATTCGACACCGGGGCGCGTGAGCGCACGATCGATCTCGGTGCAGGCAGCCAATGGAACAACTTCACCGCCAGCATCGGGCTGGGCGTCGATCACATCCAGACCGGGCCGGACCACATCCTGTTCGTGCTCGTTCTCCTCTTGCCGTCGGTACTCGTCTTCACCACGATGTGGCGACCGGTCGACACCTTCGGTGCTTCGCTCTGGCGGATTGTGAAGATCGTCAGCATGTTCACGGTGGCCCACTCGATCACCTTCGCTTTCGCGGGCCTCGAGATCTTGCCGCTCCCACCATCGAGGCTGGTCGAGAGCGTGATCGCTGCTTCCATCGCGATCACCGCATTGCACAATCTGCACCCGATCGTGAAAAATCGCGAGTGGGCGATCGCCTTCGGGTTCGGCCTCTTTCACGGCATGGGATTCGCCAGTCTCGTCGGCGGGCTCGACGTCAGCCAAGGGACGAAGTCGATCTCGCTGCTGGGCCGCAATGTTGGGATCGAGATCGGTCAGACGGTCGTGGTGCTCCTCTTGTTCCCCGCGTTGTTCCTTCTGCGTCGGACTCGGTGGTATCGGCCGCTCTTCGTCGCAGCATCGATCGTCCTGGCAATCGTCGCGTTCGGCTGGATGATCGAGCGACTGTTCGTCGTCGACCTCAAGGTGGGCAAGGTGGTCGACCCCATCCTCGAGTTCCCACGATCGCTGCTGCTGGTTGTGGTATTGACCTCCGCTGCCGCTGTTGCCTACCTGACCGAACGACGCGCGGGCCGGCTCCTCGAGTTCACACCAAGCGGCGACGAACCGGTTGTCGAGGAATCCGAGATGGCCTTCAGCGGTTCCAGCGATGCGCCACGGTGACGCCTCCCGCTGAAATCAGCGGCGCCTGAACATCGGCAGCTGGCGTCACGTCGAGGCGCTCCTGTTCGTGCACGACCAGTCGTGCGCCCGGCCGCAGCCGGGATAGAATCTCGGGAACCAACGCGGTCAACGTGCCGACGGGCAAGAAGGCGACGACGACACCTGCGTCGTCCAGCGCTGCGGTCGACGCGTCGCCCAACACCACCTCCACCAGGTCGGCGACCGACGATGCTGCAATCGCGCGTTGGGCCCGCTCGACGAGCTCGGCGTCGTATTCGACACCTCGTGCCCGAGAACCGAACCGCGTCGCCGCCGCAATCGGTATTCGTCCGTCGCCACAACCGAGGTCGATCAGCAGCTCGTCGGACTGCAAGTCAGCGAAGCGCAACAGGGGCTCGATGAGCGCGTCTGGCGTCTGCAGAAACGGCCCGAGATTGGCGGGTTCGGCCCGACGCCGGACGAAACGACCGGGGAGTCGTGTGAGATGAACCAGCGAGTATCCGGCCCACAAGCTCTGGGGAAGGTCGATGGCCTCGAAGTCAGCCGCGTTCGGGGTGATCAACCTGGACAAACGGCCGGACGCGAAGCGCCCGGCCGTCCAACGGAGTTCGATCCGGAATGGTTGACGATCGGTGCGCACGAATCCGCAGCCACCTTGCGTGGCTCGGAACCCACGCCATTGGGCATCGCCTGTTGGAGCGAGGCGACGGTACCCGGCTGATTCGAACGTCGCCACAGTCCGGTCGATGGCCGCTCCATCGACGTCGAAAAACATCACGTGCAGCGGGCGGTCCCCAAGGTCGCCAAGGTCGAATTGCGCATCGACATCGTGGCGGTCGAGCAGATCGAGGAGTCGATTGCGTTCGACGACAACCGATTCGTCCAGGGCCCCAACGGCGGCGACCACTTCGTCGAGCCGGCTCTGGCCGTCGACCGTCAACTGGTCTGGACACTCGAGCAGTCGAGCCACCACCGGTCGCAGTTGGTCGTCTTGCGTTGCGGCGCCGAGCAACTCGTCTACAGCCGAGCGGTCGAGCTGGTCACCGCCTCCGTCCGCGTCAGCCATCGGATCTCGCGGTGACGAACGCATCGCCGGATCGGTCGGGCTCCACGACGAGGAGCACGGTTCGTTGCGTCGATGGCGGCTCGCTGCCGTGGATCGAGGCGACTTGTGCGACGGTCATCGAAGCAAGCGGCTCTTCGAATTCGAATGTCGGGCCCGGTCGACTGGACCAGTAACGCGTCACCGGCGACAACGGGAACCACGCCGGATCACCATGCTCGTTGACCGCATCGAACCAACTCGTCACCAACGTTTCCGAACGACTCCGGAGATCCACCGAGTTCGCTGCAAATTCGGCTTCGAACGCCGCAAGTTCCTCGAAGGTCGAGATCTCGGCGAGAGCATCGGCACGCCACACCGAGTCAGCCGCTCCGTAGCCACCGACCACGTCCTGTGCGTCACGGAACTGGGCGAAGCCAAGACTCAGCTCCTGCTGAAAAGGAGCGAACGCCGTGAGCGGAACGTGGTACTCGGCGCCGGAGACGCCGACGACTTCGACTTCGTAGCCGTAAGCAATCGGGGAATCGATCCACGCCAGCCTCGGTGGGTGAAAGAGCACGGGCCCGGCCAAGACGACGAGTCCGACGGCGATGAGGCCGCGCGCCGGCGTGTCGTTCCGGCTGAGCCAGTCGTTCGAGCCCGACCACAGCAGCAGCGCGAACAACGCAAGTTCCAGAACGATCCAGCCCACGAGAAAGAACCCGGACATCGCGAAGATCCCGAATTGGAATGCCGCCCAGAGGGGCAGCCAACACCGGAGCAGCTTGCGGTGATACACAGCGACGAACGCACAGAATTCGACGACGACCGTGACGATGACGATCACCCACGCGAAATTGTCGGCGGCATCAGCCAGCGTGCGGGCCCAACCTCCGCCACCGCCACCCAACCAACCGGCCGTGTACGAGTTGAGTGCGAAGTTGCCTGGTTCGTTTGCGCCGACCCATCCGAGTTGTGCCTTCGCCACACCGGGCAGAAAGAAGTGGGTGGCGATCGCCGCGCCGAGGACGAGCACGACCGCGGCAGATTCGTCGTCGTCGGTCAGGGCGACGACGACGTGCATCGCAACGATGACGAGGAGTGCGACGAGCAGCAGCTCCCCGATGTTCTTTCCCGCTGTGGTCCCGAACGGCGCGACAAACTGTTCAGCCACGATGCGGGCCTGGAGCACGAACGGCACCAGCACGATCGGCCGGAACCAGACGCCGACGGCGAGTGCGACCACGAGGAGGCGATCGACGACGTGCCATTGATCGAGGAGGTAGTTGTATTCGTAGAACGACAACTCCCACATGGTGACCAACACCATCGGGAGCGCGAGCCAGCGAAGGGTGCGACCGTGTTGGATCGATGACCATCCGTCGAACAGGTTGCCGCGACCGAGACGCCATACGAGCACCAACACGCCGGCCAACGCTGCGATGCCGAGTGGATTCGCAACGAGGGATCGCCACGCGAGCACTCCGCTCGGTCCCGTCCCGAAGGGGACGCTCGCAGTCGCTCGCGTCAAGACATCGACGATCGCATAGGCGACGACCACGGCGATGATGCGCAGTAAATCGTTGGCCGTGTCTCCGCGCAGCAGCCGTGGAACAAACTGCTCTCGCCACTCCTTTGCTCCACCCATCACCGTGCCGATCATGGCAGATCGGATTGCGTCAGCGGACAACAGTCCGAATCAGAAACCTCTGCCCCACCACCGACGACATCATGACCGTCGATCTTCACGGCTTCGCCACCGAGGATGGACGACCTAGACGTCGAGGAAGCGACTGGCCGCGATGCCGGATCCGATGGCGCCGGCGGCGGCGCCGATCAACAGCATGATCAACATGACCTGCTTGTCGTAGCCGTCGGTCACGACGAGTGCAGCAAACCCGCTGCCATCGGGGAACTCACCGACACCGTTGGTCCACTGACTGTTCCAGGCCCACAACCCAGCGCTCGCGAGGACACCACCGATAATCCCGTGCAACAGACCTTCGAGCATGAACGGAATCCGAATGAACCAGTCGGTCGCACCCACAAGTTTCATCACTTCGATCTCACGTCGCCGAGCGAAGATTGCGGTGCGAATCGTGTTCCAGATGAGCAGCACTGCAGCGAGCAGCAAGAAGATTGACAGCAGCAACAAGCGGAACCCGAAGAAGTCCTGCAGCTGGCCGATGAGGCTGATCTGATCCTCGGCGAATTGCACGTTGAACACGTTGGGCAGCTCGGAGAACGCGCCTTCGAGCTGGCGCAGCAGTTCGACATCAGTGCCCTCGGTCGGCACGACCTTGTACTGAGTGGGGATGTTGTCGGCGGTGAGCAACTCAAGCGTGCCAGGCTCTCCGGCAAGCACGATCCCAGCTTCGTCGAGCGAACATTGCGAGTCGCAGTAGCCGAAGCTTTCGACGAACTGCGGATTGTTGCCGAGGGCGCCCTCGATGACGCCAAGTTGATCCTCGCTGGCACCAGCGTTGACGAAGATGATCATCTCGACGCCGCCCTCCCACTTGGAGAGCAAGTTGTCGAACCCCTTCTGGCTCAGCAGGGTGAGTCCCACGCCCAGCAGCGAGATCGCTGCCGTGATGATGGCAGCGAGGGTGAGCGTGGCGTTGCGGCGGAAACTGTCGAACGTTTCGCGGAGTGTGTAGCGGAGGCGTGAAAGCATGATGGATCGAGATCTCCCGACTCAGTCGTAGACGCCGCGGGCCTGGTCACGGACGATGACACCGCGGTCGAGCTGGATGACTCGTTTGCGCATCGTGTTCACGATGCGTTGGTCGTGCGTTGCCATCACCACGGTGGTGCCGGTCTTGTTGATGCGGTCGAGTAAGCGCATGATGCCCTCACCTGTGGCCGGGTCGAGGTTGCCGGTCGGCTCGTCAGCGAGCAAGATCAGCGGCCGATTGACGAAGGCTCGCGCCACCGACACACGCTGTTGCTCACCACCCGAGAGCTGGTGGGGCAGACGATCTTCCTTGCCAGCCAAGCCGACCAGTTCCAGAACCGCTGGAACCTGCTGCTTGATGACGTGCTTCGGGCGTCCAATGACTTCCTGGGCAAAGGCCACGTTCTCGAAGACCGTCTTTTCGAGCAGCAGTTTGTAGTCCTGGAAGATGTTGCCGATGTTGCGCCGCAGGTGCGGCACGCGGCCTGGCGGCATGTCGACGATGTTGCGACCTGCCACCCAGACAGCACCGCGCTCGGGCCGGTCCTGGCGGTTGAGCATTCGCAGCAGCGTGCTCTTGCCGGAGCCCGACGGGCCCACGAGAAAGACGAAC
>CAXMZV010000141.1:0-8733 GCA_964199985.1 Candidatus Ilumatobacter isfjordensis
TGTCGAGCCGACCGATCATTGCTGCCAATATTGACAACTTCCCGCGGGCCCGTCCGCAGTGGGGGCTCGATCTGGCCGACGTGATCATCGAAGAGAATGTCGAGGGTGTCACGCGTTTCGTCGCACTGTTCCACACGCAACTGCCCGATCGGCTCGGACCTGTCCGATCCGCCCGCACCGGCGACCTCGACATCCTCTCCTCGATGAATCGCGCGATCCTTGCGTGGTCGGGCGGTAACCGCGGCGTGACCAACTGGGTCGAGTCGGCTGCTCGGTCCGGCGTGTTGGTCGACTTCACGGCGCAGAAGAACCCGTGCTACAACCGCAACTCGAGTCGGAGGGCACCGCACAACCTCCAGCTCAACCCGATCTGTGCGCTCGACAACGCCCCGACAGCAGGCCCCGCTCGACCGCTCTGGGTCATCGACCCAGCATGGACGGCGCCCGCCGACATCGGAGGCGTTGCGACGGCAGCATTCAACGTCGGCATGGACGGGGTGTCGGTCGACTGGATCTGGGACGCCGAGTCATCGAAGTACCTTCGTTCCCAGAACGGCAATCGCCACACTGCGGCGTCGGGTGCTCAGATCGCCGTCGACAACGTCGTCGAATTGTTCGTGTTCCATGCGCCGTCGCCGGTCGATTCCCGGTCGCCGAATCCGATTACCGTTGGTTCTGGCCTCGCAACGGTGCACCGCAACGGAGTGCGCCTGGCTGCGACGTGGGAACGGGAGACTGCGTATGACCCGTTCACGCTGCGCGACATCAACGGGGAAGTCATTCCACTCAACACCGGGAAGACGTTCGTGGAACTCGTTCGCGATCAACCGCGCTGACCCGCTGCCGGTCCGAATTCATCCCCGACGCGGGCGGACAGTGAAACGGATTGATCAGCCAGCGACGATGGGCTCGAGGGTGAGCTCGGGCTCGTTGTGTTCGATGCGCTGCAGGGCGTACTTGTTCTCAAACAGTGCGACCATGTCTCCGCTGAATCGGGCCAGGATTCGGACGCCCGGTTTCTCGCGCAGCTTCTCGGCGGAGTCCTTGTCCGTCACCCGAATCGCCTGATAAGGCGCCGGCGAGATCTCAATCGGAGCGTTGAACTCGAATTCGAGCCGGTTGGCGAACACATCGAACTGGAGCTGACCGACGGCCGCCAAGATCGGTGAGGCGTCGCCCCAGTCCGGGTCTTTCAACACCTGGACCACGCCCTCTTCGTTGAGTTGGTCGAGGCCCTTGCGGAACTGCTTTGACTTGCCAGTGTCGACCGGCCGGGCCGTGGCGAACACCTCGGGGGCGAACGATGGAATCGGCGGGAACTTGACCTTGGGCCCGGTCTCGTCGAACAGTGAATCGCCGATGTTCAGGCCGGTCGCGTTGACCAGGCCGACGACGTCTCCGGGGAACGCCTCGTCGATCGTGGTGCGCTCGGCACCGAAGACCGTCGAGGCGTACTTCGTGGCGAACGGCTTGCCGGTGCGCTCGCAGGTCATGATCATGCCGCGATCGAATTGGCCCGAACAGATCCGGGCGAAAGCAATTCGGTCGCGGTGGTTCTTGTCCATATTGGCCTGAACTTTGAACACGAACGCCGACACCGGCGAGTCGAGCGGCCGTGGCTCATTGTTGACGTCGAGGCGAGGAGTCGGAGCGGGAGCGAGGTCGACGATGGCGTCGAGCAGGTGTCTGACACCGAAGTTGGTCAGGGCTGACCCGGCGAACACCGGCGTCGACTCGCCGGCGAGGAACGACGGCATGTCCACGTCGGCCTCCATCGCGCTGAGCAGTGCGCTCTCCTCCGCGGCCTTTTCCCATTCTTTGCCCTCTTCGGCTGCAGCGCGCTCGGCGGGAACGTCTTCTTCGGGGGCGATCTGGGAACCGCGAGCGGTACGAGTGAAGCGAGTGAAGATGTCGGTGCGACGATCGATGACGCCGCGCAGATTCCCGAACGAGCCGACGGGCCATGTCGCTGGCGTCGGGCGGAGACCGATCTGTTCTTCGATCATGTCGAGGAGTTCGAGTGGCTCGAGGCCGGGTCGGTCGAGCTTGTTGAGGAACGTGATGACCGGCAGGTTGCGCGAACGGCAGACCTCGAACAACTTGAGCGTCTGTGGCTCGATGCCCTTCGCCGCATCGAGCACCATCACCACAGCGTCAACGGCAGACAGCACTCTGTATGTGTCTTCGGAGAAGTCGCGGTGACCGGGAGTGTCGAGGAGGTTGAGTTCGTGGTCGCGGTACGGGAAGTTCAGTGCTGTCGACGTGATCGAGATCCCGCGCTTCTGCTCCATGTCCATCCAGTCGGACGTTGCCGACCGGCGTCCCTCGTGGGCCTTGACCGATCCGCCCGAGGTGATGGCTCCCGCATAGAGGAGGAACTTCTCGGTGAGCGTGGTCTTGCCCGCGTCAGGGTGGCTGATGATCGCAAACGTTCGACGCTTGCTCGCTTCATTCACGACCTGGGTAGACACGGCGGCTCACGCTACCGAGCGACCGTTACATCTGGGGCCAGGCACCAGATGTCACGGTCATGCTGTCGTCAGGCGGTCGTGCGGAGCCAGTCGGTCGGGCCAATCGCGAAGTGCGGATCGAGGGTTGGGTCGAACAGGTTGACCGTGGCGGCCAGCTCGTTGTAGGGGACCGACACGCAACCGCTGGTCGGCCTCGTGCTGCCGTTCGACCCGTAGCTGTGGCGGTGCAGGAAGATCGCAGCGGCGTACGCACGATCAGCTTCGTCGAGGCTGTCACCCGATATCGGGTCCATGTTGGCGCCGATCACCGCAGCGTGGGAGTACACGTCGCCGAACCGAGGCAACCATTCGTTGTCGGGGCCGGAACAACCTGGGCGGTTGACCAGCTTGTTGTACTCGGCGTCGCCGGGAATCGCTCCCCAACAATCCTGTTGGCGCACCGCCCGGTAACCGATGCCGGATTTCACGCCCGGGTCGGGCTGGTTGCCGAACACGTTGACCACCTGCCCGTCCCATGCGGTGGTCTCGCCGAGCGGGAACACGCCGGCTGGCGTCGTGCCGTCCCCCGACCGGCGCTCGAGCAGCGGTCGAGTTCCGGTGCGTCCGAAGCGAGCCGCGACGGTGTTGGTCTGGCAACGCCACGTGTCACCGGAATCTCGGACCGCCACGAAGGCCGCGCCGTAGGTGTCGCCGAACGCGTTGGTCGACAGCACGACGAGCTGTCGTGTCGATGGATGGCGAGTCGCCAAGGCTGCGACCGTAGTGAGATCGCACGTCGCGTTGGTGTCCCACTGGACGTCGCGGACGGCCACGTCGGTCACCGTGCTCGGCTTGCCGGCGCTCTCGCCCGGAAGAGCAGCGACGAGCCCAGGAACGAGCGCCACCGCGAGGACAATGGCGGCGGTGAAGCGTCTCAACACGCTCCGAGTATCGCAGAGCGGATGTCGGGGAGCTCTGCGATCGGGGCGGATCAGCCGCGGTACGGCAGGTCGTACTCGGCCATTGTCGCCGGATCGGACGGGTCGACGTCGGAGAGCGTGACGGGGTCGTCTACACGTCCGATCGGACGAGTGCCGGCGCCGGTGATGCCGCTGGCCTGGTCGCCGAGGTCAATCCGACCACTCTCAACGCGTGCGAGCAGCGCAGCGACGATGTCGGGGCGGTCGCCTGCCACGTCGACCGTCTCGCCGATGTCGCCGACCAGGTCGTAGAGCTCGAGCATCTCTGTCCCACCCTTGCGGACGTGCAGTTTCCAGCGGCCGACGCGGACCGCCTCGATGTTCGCTCCGCCGATGTAGAAAAAGCAGCGATCTATGTCGACGGCCGGGCCGTCGAGACCGACCAGCGCCGAGATGTCCGCGCCGTCGAGCAGACGGTCAGCTGGCACGTGCGCCTCGCCAAGCCGACCAAGCGTGGGCAGCAGATCGAGCGCTGAGGTCGTTTCAGTCACTCGTGTCCCGGGAGCGATTCGCTCAGGCCAGCGGATCAGGCATGGCACACGCTGGCCACCTTCCCAGGTGGTGCCCTTCGCAGCTCGAAGCGGCGCATTGCTGCCAGCGCCGTCAGGCCCGGGCGCCAGTGCGCCGTTGTCGCTCGTGAAGATGATGATCGTGTTGTCGCTGAGCCCCTGCCGTTCGAGTTCTTCGACAATGACCGCAGTCGCCCAGTCGATGCTGGCCACGGCTGCTCCGTATGCCCCGTTGCGCGACTGCTCGTAAAACTGTTCCTCCACATAAATCGGGACGTGCACGTACATGTGTGCCAGGTACAGGAAGAACGGCGCGTCGCTGTGCTCGCGGATGAACTGCGTCGACCGCTCGACATAGCGTCTGGTGAGGGAGGCTTGATCGGGCTGACACTCGATGAGTTCTGTGCCGTCCATGAGGGGGAGTGGCGGCCACTTGAGTTCGAAATCCATCCCCGCCGCCTGGATGCGCTCATTCAGTTCCTCCAGCGTCGGCTGACCTTCGGCTGTTGCTTGGCGCCCCATGTCGTTGCTGTACGGCAGGCCGAACCATTCGTCGAAGCCATGATTCGTTGGGAGAAAGTCGGGTTGATCGCCGCAGTGCCACTTGCCGACAGCGAGCGGCGCGTACCCGGCCTCGCGGAGCATCGACGCAATCGTCACCTCATCGGGGTGCAGACCGACACCCTGTCCGGGGAACAACACGCGCATGTTGTTCATCGGTTCGCCGCCGAACCCGATCCGTGTCGGATAACTCCCGGTCAGCATCGCGGCTCGGGACGGTGAGCAGACCGGAGACGCCATGTAGAAGTCGGTGAAGAGGGCGCCCTCGGCAGCAATCGCGTCGAGCGCGGGTGTGTCGTGGAGCTCGGAGCCGTAGCAACCGAGGTCGCCATAGCCGAGATCGTCGCAGTTGATGAGCACGATGTTGGGGGTCATGGGTTCACTTTCGAAAACGAGGTCCAGTCGGTCGATGCGGCGAGCCGAGTTCGGGCGAAGAGATCGGTGCCGATCCAGGTGACGCGATCCCGCGTCCAGCGTTGCCCGGCCTCGGGGTCGTCGTCAGTTGGCAGGTCCACGCCGGTGATCAGGGCCGCATCGAGGCGCCAGGCGTGCGCGGTTGCCACGCAGCGAGGGGCATGATCGGCGTGGGCGAAGACTCCGACGCGATGGGGCCGCGTGCCGGTCGAGTCGACGAGTCGGAGACCCTTGTCGAGCACTCCGGCCGTGCTCAGGTACCTGGTCGAACCGTCGTCACCGACGTCAGGTGCGACCGAGACGACGTTGGGAACGCTCAGGTCGTCGAGCACGTGCGCAATCTCCCACTGGGCGACGACAGGCACCGGGTGGTGATCAACGAACTCGGCGATGCAGGCAGCGAGCTGTTCATTCACGGGGCCGGGCAGCAGCGCGTCCATCGGAGGAACGTCGTGTTCGTGTTGATCCACGGCGTTGGCCAATCGGTAGCCATAGGAGAAGGCGACGACTCCGTCGACTCGATCACCGGGCATGGTGGTTGGCCGATATGAGAGTGTCGGACTGGCGGCGACGTCTCCGCCGCACATGTTGGCGACGGCATCAATGGTCTCGTCGGCCAGACCGTGGACGACTGCGGTGGCCAGCGCAGCATCGTCGAACTCGAGAGTGAGTCGGTCCTGGAGTTGCGTTCTTGTGGCCATTGCGATGAGCCGATCGTAGAAGGTGCTCCTTGAACGCCGGCCAGCGGACGCATCCCACGAGAGCGATCCATGAGTGGCACCGGGGCATGCCGATCGGTCAAGATCGTCCCGTGTCCGTCGAACCCCACCCCACATCGTCCGAGCTTCCGCTGGGAACCGAGGCGGCTTCCGAGCTGATCTCGGCAGCCGAGCGCATCGTCGTGTTGACAGGCGCGGGCATCTCGACCGACTCGGGAATCCCAGACTTCCGCGGACCGAACGGCGTGTGGACGAAGAACCCGGCAGCGGAGAAGGCGTCGAACCTGCAGAACTATCTCGCTGATCCTGAGCTGCGAAAGGTCGCGTGGCAGAACCGGCTGACGACACCGGCGTGGACTGCCGAACCCAACCAGGGGCACGCCGCGATCGTGGAGCTCGAACGTCGGGGGCAACTCCACGCACTCGTGACACAGAACATCGACGGCTTGCACCAGAAGGCCGGCAACGACCCCGGCAAAGTTGTCGAGGTTCACGGCACGGTGTGGTTCACTCGCTGCTGGGGCTGCAACGATCAACGCCCGATGGAACAGAGCCTCAATCGGGTGCGCGCCGGTGATCCCGATCCTGCGTGCCTGGAGTGCGACGGAATTCTCAAGAGCGACACGATCAGCTTCGGTCAAGCGCTCGTGCCCGAGGTCATCGATCGAGCACTTCTGGTGAGCGAAGAGTGCGACCTGTTGCTCGCCGTCGGCTCAACGCTCAGCGTGTTCCCCGCCGCCAACTGCGTTCCCCGGGCCAAGGCGGCGTCGGCGAAGGTCATCATTCTCAATGGCGACGAGACCAGCATGGACCGATTCGCCGATCATCTGCTGATCGGCCAGATCGGCTCCGTGCTCCCAGCGCTCCTCGGCTGAGTCGCAGTGACCCCGATGACCTCGTAGCCGTTTGCGCACCCATGAGACGTCGCCGGCGACACCTGGCGGGTGCGCAAACGATCGGGGGTCGTCAGGTCGAACGACGGCTGGCGAGGAAGGCGCCACCGATGACGAGAGCGATTCCGACGACGGCAATGGGTGCGACGGTGTCGTCTCGGAACGCGATGCCGAGGGTGAGTGACACCACTGGAATCAGGTAGGTGATGAATGATGCTCGGGTCGAGCCGACGCGGCCGACGAGTGTGCCCATGATGGCGAAGGCAATGCCGGTCCCGAACACACCGAGGACGAGCACGGCGATCAGCGGCCCGACTTCCCAGCTGGCATCATCGACGTCCCACAGGCCGTACGGGATTGTCCAGACCGTGGCCAATGCGAGCATCCGCGCCATGAGTGGCAGCGATCCGTACTTCTGTTGGAGCGGTGCAGCGAGGTTGATTGCGAAGCCGTAGCAGACGGTGGCGCCGAGCACCATGAACACACCGGACGCCTGGTTCGATCCGTCGCCGATCGACGGTGCGCTGATGAGGGCAATGCCGACGAAGCCGACGACGAGACCGATCAAGAGCGGTCCACGCGCTCGTTGGCGCAGCAGGACCGCGGCGACGGTTGCGGCGAAGATCGGCGTGGCGCCGTTGAGGAGCCCAGTGACCGAGGAGTTGATGTGTTGCTCGGCGATCGGGAACAGCGTGAACGGGACTGCGACCCAGATCACCGAGAGCAGCAGCAGTCGCCCCCGGTCGGATGCATCGATCTTCGTTGTGGCGATCGGCTTGCCGACGCGTGTGGTGATGGAGCGGGGAAGTGCCCACAGTGCGGCGGCGCCGGAACCGACGCGGATCAAGGTGATCAGGCCGGGTGGGAACGCGTCGAGCCCAATGTCGATGAGGAGAAACGACGAGCCCCAGATCGCGGCGACGGCGACGAAGAGTCCCCAGTCCTGCGGGGTAAAACTTCCGTCGTTGGCGGCAGTCGATTGCTGGAAGAGGCGCTCTCGGCCTGCGGCGGTCGTGCTCACGTCTGCACCGTAACGATGCAGCCCGTGGTCCTGCTCGCAGGATTCGGACACCGCACCGGTGGATTTCGCCGTGCTGGCTGGGCGGTCAGTCTTTGCGCCACACGGAGATGTGCGCGGGGCTGTCGCCGACGAACTCGTTCCGGTGCCAGTCCGCCCATCGCTCGATTCGGTGCATGCCAGCGAGCTGCGCCATCAGGTCGAGCTCGGACGGCCACGTGAAGCGAAAGGGGGTCTCTTCGTAGCGCACCGAGGTCACGCCCACGCGCTGCTCGCCGGGCGAGTCGTCGAAGTGAAAGTGACGTGACACCGCCTGCTGCTCGACCAGGTCGGTGTAGTGGTCGATGCCGACGTGGTTGTCAGTGCTGCCGAAGACGCAGCCGTGTGCCCCCGGCGTCAATCGACGAAGGTTCGGAACGTTCGACTCGATGACGAAGTGCCCGCCGACTTCGAGGTGCAGTGCTGCGTTGCGAAAGCAGGCGACCTGCGCGTCCTGGGTCATCAGATTGCCGATGGTGTTGAACACCAGGTAGACGAGGCCGTACGTCCGCTCCATGGTGATCTGAGCCATGTCGCCGGCCACCGTGGCGACTGACTCGCTGCCGGGCTTCGCGTCGAACTGTTCGAGCATTGCCGCCGAGAAGTCGGTGCCATCGACGTCGACGCCCCTTGTCTGCAGGGGGAGCGCGATGCGGCCGGTGCCGATGGCGAACTCGAGGGCGGGACGGTCGCCGGCAAGATCGGCGAGGAAGTCGACGGCAGGTTCGACTGCCTCCGAGGTGAATCGTTCGGCGTGGTCTACGTCGTAGGTGATGGCGGTGGAGCCAGCAAAGTGGTCGGTGGGCATGGCATCCACACTCGCATGCGGAAGAAGAGCGACCCGTGCTGGGTTTCACTCTCCAGACCCATTCCCGACCCAACAGGTCAACTATCAACGATAGGCTTTTCCGATGGCAACGTTCCGAGATCTTCTCTCCGCCGCAAAGTCCGAAATCAACGAAGTCGACACCGACGGCGCAGGGGCAGCCATCGCTGACGGTGCGCTCGTCCTCGACGTGCGTGAACCCGACGAGTACGGGGAGGGCGCGCTCAAGGACGCCATCCACATCCCACGCGGTCATCTCGAAGCCCAGATCGAAGGTCGTATCCTCGACAAGTCGGCGCCGATCGTGGCGTACTGCGCTGGTGG